>CAZBZA010000062.1:0-12857 GCA_964495865.1 uncultured Lentimicrobiaceae bacterium | reverse complement strand
CCTTCTCGTTTATGGCAAATGATACATCTTTAAAAAGCGTGGTCCCTCCAAACTCCACTGTAAGTCCGTCAACTGAAATCATATCTGTTTTTTAATGAGGCGCAAAGATACCGGTTTTTCGGGGAGTTTTCGGGCTTCAGTTTGAACTGCTGCAATTTTTGACACTCGGACAGAACGATTCAAATGGGGAAAACAGAGATAAAAAGCGAATTGTTTTTAAAATTTTATTTTGAACTTTTTTGCTAGTTATTCGAAATTTTTAAAAATACAATATTCAGATATACAGTATTTTGTGGTTGAATTGTTTTTGATTTTTGATTTTTGATTTTTGATTTTTGAATTCAAAGAACTAACCTTATTTTATAATATACAGCATTCGAAATATGTTGTTTTTTTAGCAATAAATCATACCTTTACCTCGGTTTTTGCCTTTTACATCCTGTTTATTCCCCGGAAGGTTTTTTTTGTAAAACAGGTATTAATCCGATTGGTTTCAGACAAATATTCAGCCCCAAAATTTTCAACCTATGAGTCATCCGAGCCTAACATCTATCGTTCGCGAAAACAGCAAAAAGTACGGTTCCCGTAATGCAATTTATTATCAGGGAAACGAAAAGCAATGGATTCCAATCACATGGACTGAATTCTGGAAATCAATTGAAGATACTGCCAAAGCATTTCTGGCCAACGGTGTAAAGCCCGGTGATAAAGTTGCCATTATGTCGCGCAACATGCCCGAATGGACTATTACGGATTATGCACTTCAGTTGGTACGTGCTGTTTCGGTACCTTTATTTTCGTTAACCAGTGCTGCGCAGGCTGAATATATGGTTAATGAAACGGAATGCGTCCTGTTTATGGTTGGTGAACAGGAGCAATATGATGTAGCTAAGCAGCTTATGGAAAAAATACCTTCGCTGCGAAAAATAGTAGCGTTTGATAATTCCGTAAAATTGGATGCCGGAACAGAGTCAGAGTATTTTACTGATTTTGTTGAAACAGGAAGCAAAAGCAATTTTGACGAGCAGATCAAGGTTCATGCCGATGAAGCCAGTGACAAGGATTTGTGTTCCATACTATATACTTCTGGAACTTCCGGCGAACCCAAAGGTGTTATGCTTTCGGTTGCCAATTTCCTGCATTGTGTGCATATTCACGATTTACGCCTTACCGTTTCGGATCAGGATGTTTCACTATGTTTCCTTCCGCTGAGCCATATTTTTGAACGTGGCTGGACTTTTATCGTTCTGAGTTTTGGTATGACGTCCTACTATCTGCGCAATGCCAAAGAAGTGGTTGATGCGGTGAAAGATGTGAAACCAACCATTATGTGTTCGGTGCCTCGGTTTTTCGAAAAGACATATGAAGGCGTTAATGCTACTATTGCCAAAAGTTCGCCGCTCAAACAGAAAATGTTTAAATGGGCCATCAATGTCGGTGGCAAACGTCTCGATTATATCTGGAATAAGAAACCTGTTCCCGCTGGGTTATCAATTGCTTATGCGTTAGCCGATAAGCTGGTTTTGAAAAAAGGGCGTGCTGCCCTGGGTGGGAATTTCAGGTTCATGGTTTGTGGAGGTGCTGCACTTTCGAACGATATCATTCATTTCTTTGAGCAGGTTGGTATTCATATTAAAATAGGTTATGGCCTTACCGAAACTGTTGCTTCAGTTACCTGTTTGCTCGATGACGATATTAACACTACCTCAGTAGGTAAAGTTATGCCACTGCTGGATGTTAAAATTGGCGAGAATAACGAAATCATGGTGAAAGGGGATACCGTTTTTATGGGTTATTATAAAAAACCTGAACTCACCGCCGAAGTTTTTAAAGATGGATATTTTTGCACAGGCGATGCCGGACGACTCGATGAAAACGGTTATTTGTTCCTCACCGACAGGATAAAAGATATTATCAAAACTTCATCAGGAAAATATATTGCGCCTCAAAAAATTGAATCCTTGCTTGTCGGCGATAAATACATTGAGCAAATTACCATCATAGGAAGCGAACGCAAATATGTAACCGCCCTCGTGGTGCCTGCTGCCATTGCTTTCGAAAAGTTGATGAAGGACATGGGACTCGAAAATAAAGCCAAAGCTGAGCAGGTAAAGGATAAAGCCGTGATTGCATTTTATCAGCAGCGCATCAATGAATTACAGAAAGATCTCTCTCCTTTTGAACAGGTTAAGAAAATTGTACTGCTTCCGGCAGAGTTTACTATTCAAACCGGCGAATTAACACCATCGTTAAAGATTAAACGCAGGGTTATAGCTGAACAGTTTAAAACGGAAATTGAAGCGATGTATTCGGCTGATTAGTTGACAGGAAATGGTTTAACGAAAACGGTTTAATTCATTTCAGAGTAAAATCCAACGATTACACAAATTGTTAAATCAATAAATAGCCATTATTATGAAAAAGCTATCCGGAAAGTTATTGCTGTTTATAACAATTTCATTAGCAGCAAGTAGTTTTAATTCATGTTCCAATACAAAAAAACTCTTTGTTGCCGAAGATCTTACTGCCGAAAATCTATTTTCAGTTAACATCGAAGGACCGGCTTTTGATAAAAATGGTCAGTTGTATGTTGTTAATTATTTGCATGATGGCACCATTGGTAAGGTTGCACCTGATGGAACCTGTTCTATGTTTATTGAGTTACCCGAAGGAAGCATTGCAAACTGTATTCAGTTCGACAGCAAAGGCAATATGTTTCTGCCTGATTTTACCGGACATAATATTCTGCATGTAGATATGCTTACTGAAAAAGTGAGCGTTTTTTGCCACGAACCAGGTATGTATTCGCCTAATGATTTGTGTATGAACCGGAACGGACAACTTTTTGCAAGCGATCCCGACTGGAAACGTGAGATCGGCCAACTGTGGCGTATTGATACTGACGGAACTCCGATACTTCTCGAAACCAATATGGGAACAACCAATGGAATTGAATTAAGTCCTGATGAAAAGACGCTTTATCTGAATGAAAGCGTTCAGCTCAATGTTTGGAAGTATGATGTGGATGAAAAAGGGAATATCTCGAACAAGCAACTCTTTCACAAATTCGCTGATTTCGGTCTCGACGGCATGAAATGCGATAAAAACGGAAACCTTTATATAACACGTTGGGGCAAAGGAACCATTGTAGTTCTCTCACCTGAAGGTAAATTTATCCGAGAAATCCCGCTGAAAGGGAAGAAATGCAGCAACCTGGTTTTTGGCGGCGAAAAAGGTAAAACGATCTTCGTCACCCTTCAGGACCGTAAAGGAATGGAAAAATTTGAAAATGATATTGCGGGGAAAAGGTACTAAGTGAAGGGTTGTGATCCAAGGGTAAAATACCAAGTACCAAGTCCCAAATCCCAAATACCAAGTCACAAATACCAAGTCACAATTCACAAATCCCAATTCACAAATCCCAATTCACAAATCCCAATTCACAAATCCCAATTCCAAATCCCCAATCCCCAACCCCCAACTCCTAATCCCTACAAAGTTAAATGAGCCCATACTCCATGATTGGCGCAGGCATTGTTATATTTGCACTGCTTTCGTACAGCTTATCCATTATAACCGAACAGCGTACAAGGCTGGTTACGCCTTTCGTGTTGCGGTTTCTCACTATAGGAATAATTCTGGATGTTACGGCAACTGTTTTTATGATTATCGGATCAACCAATTCTGCATTTTCGCTTCATGGCATACTCGGATATTCGTCATTAGCCGGAATGCTGGCTGATACTATCCTGATCTGGCGGTTTCATGTAACCTCAAAACCAGGTTCCGCGGTTCCCAAAGGACTGCATCTGTACTCGCGTTTTGCTTATGCCTGGTGGGTAATAGCATTTATCACCGGACTGATGCTGGTGGTTTTCAAGTAATATGGTAGAGTAGGGAATTTGGATCTTGGACCTTGGAATTTGGAACTTGGAATTTGATAAATCCGGTTCAACCTCCTGATATCAAATGAAGTACCATAACATCATCGCCATCTTTGACGGTAGCTTTGTCGTATTCGTTTTTTTTCACCAGGATTCCGTTCACTTTAATCACAAGCATTTTGAACGTATATTTCTTTATTTGCAACAACTCATTGATAGTGAGAATATTGCCTTCAATCATTTCTTCTTTGTTATTGAGTACTATTTTCATTTTCTAATTTTCAGCATGTATTTGGTTTTCATTACTTCCAAGCAGAATTTCGAGTACTGCGTTGGCCTGCATATTAGCCACAACACCAACGCGGGGCGCCAGAGGAGGACAATCTGCATCAATGGCATTTAATTCGTCGCCACAGATTATAAGTTTATCCGATTTTCTCGACTTTATCAAGTTGTTGTCGCCCCAGCCTGCCATACCAACCCCCATAACCAGGTATTTGTCGGGCAGGAAATTATGAACCGCGTCGAGGATCATATATTTCATTTCGGGTTTATCGAAAGCTTCTACAATTACATCACATTTGCTGTAAATCTCAATAATATCGCTCTGGCACAAGCGGATATCAAAGGTGTTAATCCGCACATCCGGATTTATACGAAAAAGATTTTGTTTCAATGCCGAAACTTTAAGCATACCAATCTGATCATAAAAATAGAACTGACGGTTCAGGTTCCCTTCTTCTACCAAATCGAAATCAGCAAGAATCAAACGGCCAATTCCAACGCGGGCCAGCGCAACAGCACAATTGGACCCCAATCCGCCACAACCGGCAATTCCAATTGTTTTGGTTTTCAGAATTTGTTTAATCTGTTCAAATGTCATAGGACAAACTTATACAAAATCATAATATGTGCAATCTGTTTATAAAACAATTTTATACTCATCCTGTGCATGGAATTTCCCTTGCACGTTCAACAATTGCAAAAGCGAAACTATTGCAGGTGCAGAAACGAGATCAGTTTTCGACACCAAAAATCTGTGTTACCGAAAATCGTTTGCCTTCCGGCGACAGGCCTTCGAGCACAATGGAATACTTTCCCGGTGTATAAGGTGCCGAAAAGGAAAATGTGTCGGTGCCATTATCATTTAACGAAATGCCTGGTTTCCAAAGAATGGTGTTGCGCACATCTGGTAAATCAGCTGGAACCATTTCAGGTATTGGCTTGCATGAATATGGAGTAAGAAAACGGAAATTTATAAAGATGCCAGTCGAAGGAAGATCGATACCGGCAAAATCACTTTTTTTCGAAATAATACTGATGATACCGCCATAAGTCTGACCTCCTTTCACATACAACTGGTTTACAATTTCGATACGCGAAATGTTTCGCGGAGCAATAGCAAGTACTCGTGAAAGCTCATCAACAGCTACCCAATCGACCAGCACCAGCGGATCATAAAACGATAAGTCGTAAGCGCCAATCACTTTAAAATATTTCTCTCCTGAGCGTTTTCTGACTTTTACCTGTCCGGGCAATTCGTTAAAATACTCTTCGAGTGTTGGCAATTGTACAAACTGATCGAGAGTAAGGATAGATGTAGGGTCGCCGTAAAATGGTCTTTCGGTGGTGCCTGAAGGAATTATTTCTGCAACTGTATCGGTATTGAAATGAGAATTGATCTGTTGGTTTAAAGCCATATTCTCAACTACCTCTCTTTCTTTACCGGAAAGCGAAAAATCCGGCGAAGCCAGATGCACAGGAATAGCGCAGAAATCATTGTCAACCCATATTTTTACATCTGGAAGGTTCGATTTTTCGGCGCTCAGGAATAGATCACGTTTCCCGGCATATTCAGGTAATGCGAAGAAAAACCTGCCGGATGTATCGGTGCGGGCAGCCATAAAATCGCGTCCTTCGCCAATAATTGAAAGGCTTATAACTTTGCCCTGCAATGCAATGCCTCCCGAACCGGTGAGTTTGCCGGTAAGCGATAAACCTCTGTCCTCGGGGAAATACAATTCTTCCTTTTGCCGCTGAAGCCTGGTATGTTGCGATATAAGTGGAATACTACCAGCTGTTTCGGCAACTACCGAAAGACACAAATCCTTGATTTCGGAATTGTGGTTACCCGATAATTTGACAGAAAAAGTAACTGTTTCGTTTGGTAAAAACACCTTTTTGTTTACATCAACAGAAATTATGCTTTTCTGATCTGCTACAGAGTCTTTATGCATTTTCAGCGAAGCACTTTTAGTGCTGTTATCAACCACAAGTATTTCGTTTCGCTCAGGATTTATAATCTTTATCTGTATGTATGCATATGCCTTGGGACCGAAATTACGCATCACTTTGGTGTATGCCCGAAGGTAATAAATGCCAGAAACCTGTTCCTTGGGAATAGCAATGCATCCTTTTGACGTTGAGTGGTTTAACAGGTATTTACTACCCGAAATTTTTATGCCGTCGGGCGAAATGAGTTCGCAATAAAGAATCTGACTTTCAGTTTCAGCACCCAAAGTATGGCTGTTAATTACTTTTGCATAAAAACGCAGTTCTTCACCGGCAATAAATAAGGAGCGGTCAGCAAACAGGGCTACTTTTTCGGTGGTTTCATCCTTTATATTAACCTGGCTGAAAGCATTAACCGGCCATGCAAGAAGCATAATCAGAACCAAAGGAAAAAAAAGGTTATGTTTTTTCATATCACTATGGCCAGAAGTCAGGTTTAACATTTGTTCCTTTCGATACCAGACAATCAACGCACTCCGGAATAAGCAATGCCAGGCTATATCCGGTTTCATCACCATACAAGTAAGCAGGATAATCGCCTGGTGTTAATTCGAATAAACCTCTCATGGCAATCGGCGCGCAATCCTTAACATATTCATTAGGAATGTTGCTGACAAAAATACGTTTCGATTTCACAGCCGTAACGCCAAAAAATCCCAGAACATCCTGATCCTGATTGGTTTCATTACGCAAATTCCCTCTGATTGCCAAAGGCTGTTTATCGTACAAACCGCCTTGATCAGAACTGTTGATGCGTAACTTCTCCCAATAGGAATATGCAGCATTGCTTAATGCAAACTGACTGATAAGCAAGCTATAACCATACACCAGGCGCGGTGACGAGTAATTATCGACAAAATGTAGCGGAAAAGATTTATATGCATTCTGTTCGAGGTTTTCGGTTGAAAGGGTAAAAATATTTTTCACCATTTCGGTACGCCAGCATACCATCCGCGAATAATCAGGAGGATACACATGGTGAATGGTTCCATCGTAGTACCATTCAATAGGATAGACAGAATGATATTCCCAGGTTTCGATAGCTTCCCACCTGAAATTATGACTTGATGTGTTTTCTGCATTAAGATCAATATAAAACTGCAGTCCTTTTTTAAAAACCTCCGGATCAGTAGTAGGAATATCGTCAAAAGTGTAATAGACACTATCTACTTCGGGGCATTCATTTAAAGTGTCGAAATCCGAAACAATATTTATCCCTGCAGGTGTTAGTATTTTAATCATAAACGGAGTACCTGTTGAAAGATAACTGTCAGGAATATGGAAAGTGTAATTTCCGTCGGACTGATCAGCAGCCTCAAAATTATTTCCCTTATCATCGGTGATGGTAACCTGGCAACCTGTTACCGGAATGTATTCAGGTTTACTGATGGGCGATGTAACCGAAACATTTACATACTGAATCTCTTCACCTTTAATTACCTGTCCGGATACAACATACTTGCTGGCATCCTTGCTTTCGATAACCGGTTCGTAAGGCTTAATGCACGATGTAAGCATAACTGCGAATAACGCTATTATATATATATATCTATTCCGATGCATAATTCCCCAGTTTAAATAACCATGTAGCTGTAAAAACAGGAACACCTATCACTGAATACTGATAGCTGCGTATGCTTCCATTCTCAGTTTTAAAATATACCGAATACGGATTGTCGCGTCCGGTTGCATTGTATACACTGAATATAAGTGAACTATGCAGGAGTTTTTGTTTTTTCAGACTTCCTTCAAGCGTAAGCGAAAAATCAGCACGCACATAATCGGGAATGCGATAGGCATTCCGTTTGGAGTAATCGAGAACCGGCAAGCCATTAATGTAATATGCCGATACAGGATAAGTAACAGGTTTTCCGGTTTGGTAAGTTAAAATTGAAGCAAAAGTGATCCTGCGGGTAATATGATAATTGAGAACTACATTGAGTGCATGAGGAATATCAAAGTTAGCAGGATAAGCTTCGCCTTCGTTGATCTGGCTCCAGTCGGTACCACCATCAACTTTTATCATCGAGCGGGAATAAGTATACGATATCCATCCTTCGAGTTTTCTGACACTGCGTTTCAGGAAAAACTCAATTCCCCATGCATCCTGATCTCCCTGAAGCACAGCGGTTTCGACTTGCGGATTATCGAGAAAGTTTGCACCATCTTTAAATTCGGGGAAGTTTTTTGTGTGCTTGTAGAATAATTCAGCTGATGATTCCAGCCCATATTCAGCAAATGTGCGAAACACTCCGGCCGAAAACTGGTTACCTCTGGATGGCTTCAGATGATAATCCGAAAGTTTCCACTGTGTATTAGGCGCAATACTTATAGTATTACTGAGCATAAACAAATTTTGATGCATCTGGTTAAAAGCCAGTTTTACGGAGCCCGCCTCGTCGGTTTCTATATTCAGTGCTACACGCAAATCCGGTTCATGATACCAGCGTATAACCTGATTTTTAGAAAAAGTCAGGGTGTCTGTTATGTATCTAACATCCAATGGATTACCAGGGGCATATTCATAAACTGTTTTAGGTCCAGTAGGTGTAAAAACGGCATATCTGGCACCAGCCGTAAGTGTAAGCCAGGATGTAATATCATACGAATCCGAAAAATATACCGAACTTTCGACGCCTTGTTCAACACCAAGTTCAACTGTGGTACGCAACGATTGTTCTCCATACGGAATCACTGTTCCGCGATCGAGTTTATAGAGTATCATTCCTACACCATACTCCAGCGAATGTTTATCACTGACAAGATGTTTAAAATCACTGCGGAATTCGTAGTGTCCCATCTTGTAGGCATGTTCGTAAGCATTTGATGCTTCCTGCTGGTCAATAGTAGAAAATTCATATTGTGAACCAACCAGCGAAAATTCAGCCCGTAATGAATTGGTAAAGTTATGGCTGAACGAAGCTGATGCCCCGTTATTGGAATACTGATAGCTGCTGAGATCGGACAAACTGAACCGGTCGAAACTATGATAGGCAAACAAAGCAATCTGCGATTTTCGGATGTCGTAATTTACTCCAGCTGACAGATCGTTAAAAGCAGCGCTGCTGTTTCTGATATCCGGATCATTGAGTTTTTTAAGTATCCAGTCGGAATACGACGACCGGGCGCTAAGCATAAATGAACTGGTATCTTTTTTAAGCGGGCCTTCAACAACAAGGTTTCCGGTAATTGGGCTTATTCCGCCGCGGGCAGTAAAATGTTTACGGTTTCCCTGACGGGTTATAATATTAAACACGGATGAAAGATGACCACCGTATTGTGCCGGGATGTGTCCCTTGTAAATTGAGAAATCCTTAATAATGTCCGAGTTAAAAGCTGGGAAAAAACCGAACAGGTGGGAAGTGTTATAAATAGGTACCTTATTGATGTAAAATGCATTCTGATCGGAACCGCCTCCGCGTACATTTAATCCGGCCGAACCTTCGCCGACACTTACAATTCCCGGCAAAGTACCCGAAACTTTAAGGATATCGCGCTCACCCATCATCATAGGTAGTTCCCGGATCGATTTTATCGACATTTTATCAAGGCCGGGATCTTTTGCCCGCATGTTCATTTGCCGGTCACCATAAACCACAACTTCCTTCATCTGAATTACCGACTTTTTCATACTTATCGAAAAACTGCCATCCGAAAGTACTTCGAGCTGGTATTTTTTCTTGCCGTAGCCAAGGTATTCGAACAGTGCATTGTAATTGCCTGGTTTAAGCGTAAGCGAAACAAAACCATTAAAATCGGAAACTGCTCCTGATCTTGTTTCCGATATATAGATGGTCGCGCTTAATATAGGTTCGCCGGTTTCCTCATCCAATATCCTGCCTAATATTTTAGCTTTGTTACCGGCAAGTGTTCCGCCTTTACGACCAATCCGCAAAGTTTGCATAACATCAGCTTTTCGCCCGGTAATATATCGTTCCTCGCTTTCTGTAAGAGCTCTGGCTAATGAATCGGACTCTTTTTCCTTTTCTTTCTTGTTGATATAGGATGGCAAACCAGTTAAAAGTTTTTCTCCCGGCAAAATAACCAGGTTCCCATGCCATTCCGAAACTTCGAGGTCGGTGCCTTGAAGAGCCTGTTTAACAGCAAGTAATGGAGTTATACCGTCAGTATTTAATGTGACTTTCAGATTTTTAGTCCATTCGGTCTGATAAAAAACTTTTACCGATGTTCGTGCATTTATCAAATCGCAAAATTCACTGAACGGGATATTTGATACCCGACATTCCATGACGGTGCTTTTTTGCTGAGCAGAAACAGCAATCCAGAACAGAAGCAGGAATATGGTTATCAGCGTTTTTTTCACAATCCGGGGAGGGTGTTACAGTAGTTAATAAGTTCAATCATTTTTAAGTCACTAGCTTTTTTTACCTTTATTTTGTTCTTCCTGATATATTTCCGGATGGCATCCTGCTGCGACGAACTAAATGTCCCGACAAAACTCCTGTTGTTTTTATACCTGTTCATTTTATTTCCTGAAAAGACAAAGCTCTCCTTTTCGGAATCCGTGAAAAAGAAATTCCGCGAAGCTGTCCGGCTGTCGGGCAACAATGCTTTATAAAGGGAATACCTGATTTGATATGTTCCGGAGCCTAAAACCTGAAAAATCCGTTTTGAAGTATCACTGCTTGTAACTACCTCAAAATGAGAATCTTTTATTTGGAAATTTTCGAGCCATGCCAGTGATAATTCAATAAAGCTAGAGGAACCAAGTACCGTTTTATAGTTTAGTATGAGCTGCTGATTGTAAAGATCGTAGTTGATGCATACATTGGTAAAGGTTACACCGCGTAAGGTAACCGATCCCTGTGCATCGAAATCAGGAAAAAGATAAGGCGTGCCAGCGGTACCTGGTTTCGGGAAATAAGCATATACTCTTCCGTTATACAACAAGGGGTCGTATCCGTAAATGCGGTCCTGATTATCTGCTTTTACCTGAGCAAAAGCTGATATCACAACAAAAAAATAAAAGCAAGTAATGAGTACTGAACGTGAAAGCAATGCCATTTTGGTCTAATGTAATGTTGGACTAACCCTGTATAGCAAATCTTTTATGTCGAAGATTTCTTTTCTTTAGCCTCTGGATATACCTTATTCGCATTCCTTGAGCATATTTGGGTAAACCATCTGCAAACTTATATAAAAATGAAAAGCAGGCGTAAATATATCTGAATACTTTTATATACGTGAAATCGAACAAGGAGAGGCTTGATTCTTTTTGTTTTGAATGAGTAATAAAATTCAAAGTTTCTGATTAATAGTGCTGAATTCACGAGAGCCACGAAAATCCGTTTGCTAAACCTGTAAATAATATAAAAAGCCCCCTCCATCCATAAACTCATATAAGTTACATCCATTCTGAACGTTAGCGAAGAATCTTATAATTTTATCGAACAACAGTGATAAAAATTAATATTTCACGAATGATGTCAGATACAGATAAACTCTAAAAAAAATGTTTGCGTTTTCTATTCACTTGTCTATATTTGTTTCCTGAATCGAAAAAATCGTTCCCTTATTCGGGCCTGAAACTGAATTTACTCTGATTTACGTTCTGATTCTTTTTTTGCTGATTTAAACTTCCAGATGGTCCGGATCCTCTTACAGTCATTCATTCTGTTTTTTTCTTTCTTCATTTGCCAGCCTGTTTTTTCAACAGGAAAGGTTCCTGTACCTATTGACTCTGTTGATTTTGAACGCGTCCCGCATAAGAAAGTCAGGAAGCTTTTATCACACCAGAAACGGTTTGGTGTAAATACCTTTAACGAAATGAATACTGTATGTTACAATTCGCCCGATTCGGGCCTTTATAACACTTTCGCTAAAACTCAACTCATAAAGCAGGATATTGGCATTGTGTGGGCTAATCTTACCCAGCTTTCACCTAAGGATGAATTTGATGGCAGAATTGTTACATTCGGTCTTTTGTATTCAAAAAAGCACAACAATATCTTATACCGAAACGAAGCAAAACCAGGAATAGAGGAAGGACAGATTTTGTTTTTTAACCTCAGGGTGCTCAGTGGGATCAAGAATCTTGCTGTAGCACTGGAAGTTACGCATCTCGATAACGACAATAAAACCATTGAATATTGTTATGTTGATCACGGAAGTACTAAAGGCACACAAATGATCAATTTAAAAGCTACGGCTGAGGGATATACAGAAATTGAGCAAATTACCTGGTACAGATGCAATTCCAAACTCAGGAATAACAGGTTATATTCATTTTTTCATGAAAGAATTGTGAACGAGTTATTCGAAAATATAAAAGATAAAAGTGAAAATAACGAACTCCTGTTTGTGAAACAGCCCTGATTAAGTTCATCCATAGCGGGTTTTTGTCCCGAAATATTACATTTATATGCTTTCGTTTACTGTCTGCTACAGTTGATTCGCCAAATCCGTATTTTCAAACGTATGTAAAATCTGTATTTTTTATGTGGTACTAGAAATCCAAGATCAACAATCACAGAGAGTTGTTACTGTTTCATACCGAATCGATTGCAATGTATTTTCATAACGTAAATTTTCATAAAATAGCTTGGCAGATCAATACCATTTTATACTTTTGTGAATCGATTAACAGATAGAAATAAACCCTGTACTATGAGCTTAGAAAACTTTCAAAACACCCACAAACTCTTGTATTCGTACAAGTAC
>CAZBZA010000061.1:0-12916 GCA_964495865.1 uncultured Lentimicrobiaceae bacterium | reverse complement strand
ATACAATTAATATTTGTACCGGTTACGAAGTAAATGGTGAAACGGTTCAGGATCTTACCTACGAAACATTAGCCAACCCTGTTAAACCTTTATACAAATCATTCGTCGGATGGAAACAGCCGCTTCATGGTATAAGCGATTACAATCTGCTACCTGCCAAACTGAAAGAATATACCGGTTTTATTGAAAATACAGTTGGATTACCGGTGAAAATATTATCGTCCGGACCAGGTAGAGAAGAAACTATACAGCGATAATTTTACAAGTTAAAATAGTACAAGGAACACCGGATAACATAATCCGGTGTTTTTTTTTGTGGTATTCGGGACACGACTTTGAGTTGCACCCCGAATTTCCGGACAAAAAAAACGGCCACCCAAAGGCAGCCGTTTGATTTTTTTTTATTCACGGGGTGACTTGAAGTCACTCCGTGAATAAAAAAGATATGGTTTTTTGGGAAGTTACCCCGTGAATAAATTACAGTTTACGTTTTACTTCTACTTCTTCGTATCCTTCAACAATATCGCCAATTTTGATATCATTAAAGTTATCGATGTTTAATCCGCATTCGTAACCAGTGAGTACTTCTTTCACATCATCTTTGAAACGTTTAAGCGAACCCAGCGAACCGGTGTGAACTACAATACCATCGCGGATAACGCGGATACGTGTATTACGGGTTATTTTACCATCGAGTACCATACATCCGGCAATCGCACCCACTTTCGAATTGCGGAATACTTCGCGGATCTCAACGTTGCAAACAATCTTTTCTTCAATTTCAGGAGCGAGCATACCTTCGATTGCCAGCTTGATTTCGTTGATAGCGGTGTAAATAATGGAATAGAATCGGATATCGATTTCTTCGCGCTCGGCCAGTTTGCGGGCACTCATACTCGGACGAACCTGGAAACCGGCGATAATAGCATTGGATGCTGATGCAAGCAATACATCGCTTTCGGTAATGGCACCCACGCTCTTGTGAATTACATTTACCTGTACCTGCGGAGTCGAAAGTTTGAGCAACGAATCGGACAAAGCTTCCACTGAACCGTCAACGTCAGCTTTTACAATAATATTAAGTTCCTTAAAGTCACCGATAGCAATACGGCGTCCGATTTCGTCGAGGGTAATATGTTTTTGGGTACGTATGCCTTGCTCACGCTGCAACTGCTGACGTTTGGTAGCTATTTGTTTAGCTTCGCGTTCGTCAATCATAACTTTAAACTTATCACCGGCCTGAGGCGCACCTGTAAGTCCTAGTAAAAGTACCGGTGCCGAAGGACCAGCCTCTTTAACCGGAAGGTTACGCTCGTTGTACATGGCTTTTACTTTACCATAAACCGAACCGGCAAGTATAAAGTCGCCCAGTTTTAGCGTTCCATTCTGAACGAGAAGTTTTGCTACATATCCGCGTCCTTTATCAAGTGATGATTCGATTACCGTTCCTGAAGCCCTGGCTTCCGGATTAGCATGGAGATCGAGTAATTCGGCTTCAAGCAATACTTTATCAAGGAGTTCGGTAACATTAATACCTTTTTTCGCCGATATTTCCTGACTCTGGTATTTACCGCCCCAATCTTCGACAAGGATATTAAGTTTCGAAAGTTCTTCTTTTATCTTTTCAGGATTAGCTCCGTTTTTATCGATTTTATTGATGGCGAATACCATCGGAACACCGGCTGCCTGGGCGTGGTTGATAGCCTCCTTGGTTTGAGGCATTACGGTATCATCCGCTGCAACTACAATAATAACAATGTCAGTAACCTGGGCACCACGGGCACGCATAGCGGTAAATGCTTCGTGACCGGGAGTATCGAGGAAAGTGATCTTACGTCCATCTTCGAGTTGAACTTCGTATGCACCGATATGCTGGGTAATACCTCCTGCTTCACCCGCAATTACGTTGGCACTGCGGATATGGTCGAGGAGCGATGTTTTACCGTGGTCAACGTGACCCATTACAGTAACAATAGGATTACGAGGTCTCAGAAGTGAAGGATCGTCAGTTTCATCGGAGTTATCAATAGCTTCCTGCACTTCGACACTTACAAATTCAACTTTATAACCAAATTCGTCAGCTAACACAGAAATAGTTTCGGCATCGAGGCGCTGGTTAATGGAAACGAACATTCCGACGGCCATACAGGTAGCAATGATTTTTGTAACAGGTACATCCATCATGACCGAAAGGTCGTTGGCAGTAACAAATTCAGTTACTTTGAGAGTTAACTTGTCTTCTTCCAGCTTTGTAATCTCCTCCTGCATATGCTGGCTGGCAACGTTTCTTTTCTCGCGGCGGTATTTCGAAGCTTTCGATTTCCCGGTACCACTTAAGCGCTGCAAAGTTTCTTTGATTTGCTTTGCGATATCTTCTTCGGTGAGCTCAGGTTTGGGCTCAGGATGGCGCGAATGTCCTTTAGCAGCTGGTTTTGGTTTATTCCTGTCGTGAGGCCTTGCAGGTGTTACAACTCTGGGAGTTGCTGAACCTGGAGTTGCTCCCGGAGTTGCTTCCGCTGTACCGGTTTTACCTTTGTTCAGGCGTTTGCGTTTGCGTTTCTTCGATTTGCTGTCCTCATCACTCGATGAAGCAACAGGCTTGCGGGGTTCGGGACGCGAAGGTGATGGTAATTCAATTTTACTTAAAATCTTCGGACCTTCGAGCTTGGTAAACTTGGTAGCAAGATAATTAGAATCGTTTTTATGATACAGTCCGTCGGCGGAAGGCTGATCCGTTGCGCGGGCCGGTGTATCATCAATTGCCACAGGAGCAACAGTAGCCACCGTTTCAACAGGAGTAACAGCTGGTGTTTCCTTTACTTCAGCTACCACAGGGCCTGCAACCGGCTCAGCCTGTTTGGGCTGGGTTACAGGTTGTTCAACAATTTCCTTAGGTGCTTCTACTTGAACTTTCTTATGATCTTTTTGCGAACCCTTTTCCTGTTTTTCGGGTTTTTCCTTTTTCTTTGGTTTTTTATCAAATTGCTTCAGGTCAATTTTACCTAAAACTTTGGGACCGGTATGCGCAGTTTCTGTTGTTTCGTCAATTGATTCTGCAACAGCAGCTGTTTCTTTTACTACGGGAGCCGCTTCAGCAACAGGTTCGGGTGATTTTTCGGACTGAACAGTTTCCGGTTTCACTTCCACCACTATTGGTTTCTCGGCAACTACTTCAACTTTAGGGAGTTTTATTTCCGTTTCCTTTTCGGGACTAACTACTGGCTCCTCTTTTGCAACAGGAGCAGGAACAGGTTTAACAACGGGTGCCACTTCAGCCGGAGTTTCAGCAATAACTTTTTTCTCCGGAACAGCTTCAGCAGGTGGAGCCTGAACAACAAGTGGTTTGGGAGCAAGCGGAACCTCTACGGGAGCACTTGCAGGAACCACAGGTTTTACTTCGGTTTCCTTAACTACTTTAACTTCAGCAGTTTCTTTTACGAGCGGTTTCTTTTCCTCGGCTTTAGCAGCTTTCTGAGCCTGGTACTCCAACTCAATATGTTTTGCAATATCCTTTGCTGCCTTATCAGGCTGATATTCTTTTAGCAAAAGAGTATGCATATCCGGACTTAACTTGGTGTTCGGATTACTATCGATTTTGAATCCCTTCTTATGAAGGAAATCAACGATAGTGGATACACCGACATTAAATTCGGTTGCGGCTTTTCCAAGCCTGATTGATATAGGTCCGTCTGACATGCTTTTTTCGAAATTTCGCCTGAAGCTCGGAATAAGTGAGTAAAAGTACGATTTAATTTTCAAACTTTTGTTAATTGATTACAGATGTGAGCCTGCTAACACTGCAGCAATGCCCTGATGACTAATGATTTTCATACCGTTGGCCATCGTCTGTGATTGTGGATTATTCGAACTCGGCTTTCAAAATCCTATGCACTTCGCGTATGGTTTCTTCTTCCAGCTGCGAACGGCGCACTAATTCATCAGCGCTGAGTTCAAGTACACTTTTGGCTGTATCGCAACCAATACTTTTCAATTCGTCGATTATCCACTGATCGATTTCATCGTTGAATTCCTGCAGGTCAACATCTTCGTAATCGGAATCGGTATCGCGGTAAACATCGATTTCGTAACCGGTTAGCTTTCCAGCAAGTTTAATGTTATGACCTCCTTTACCGATAGCCAGTGAAACCTGGTCGGGCTTCATATACACTTCGGCTCTCTTGCTTTCGTCGTCGAGAGTGATAGAAGTGATTTTTGCCGGGCTTAACGAACGCTGAATGTAAAGGCTCGAATTGGCAGTGAAATTAATGACATCAATATTTTCATTTCTCAATTCGCGCACAATTCCATGAATTCTCGATCCTTTCATACCCACGCAGGCACCAACAGGATCAATACGGTCGTCGTAAGATTCAACAGCTATTTTAGCTCTTTCTCCCGGTACGCGAACAATGTTTTTAATGGTAATAAGCCCGTCGAATATCTCGGGAACCTCCGCTTCTAGCAAACGCTCCAGAAAGAGCGGCGATGTACGTGAAAGTATGATAACCGGTGAGTTTTTCTTCATATCCACACGGGCAACAACGGCACGAATGGTATCTCCTTTACGGTAGAAATCGCCCGGAATCTGCTCAGCTCGTGGCATGGTAAGCTCAAGGTCTTCATCATCGAGAACCAGGATTTCATTTTTCCATACCTGGTAAACTTCGCCTGTTACGATGTCGCCGATGCGGTCCTTATACTTACGGAAGATATTGTCCTTTTCGTATTCCTGAACTTTCGAAATCAGATTTTGCCTAACGGTAAGAATCTCGCGGCGTCCGATATCAGCTAGTTTGATAGGTTCAACTACCTCTTCGCCAACTTCGAAGTCGGGTTCGATCTTGATGGCTTCGGAATATGAAATCTGGAGATTATCATCTTCCAGTTCGTCATCTTCAACGATGGTACGCTTGCGCCAGATTTCGAGGTCACCCTTGTCAACATTCACAATGATATCGATGTTTTCGTCGGTACCATGCTTTTTAATCAACATATGCCTGAATACGTCTTCGAGAATACGCATCAGGGTTTCACGATCAATGTTCTTGAATTCCTTGAATTCAGAAAATGTCTCGACCAGGTTGATGTGTTCCATTTCGCCCATGGCAAATCAATTATTTGAGTTTCAGATTTTAATTATTTCTTTGGTTTCCTTTATATCGCTATAAAGAAAGGTATGCGTAGTTTCGGTAATTACTTTTTTAATCTTTGTTATTGCTTTAACTGTAAATCCTTCAGCATCAGCGGCAATAAGGGTTCCTTCAATTTTGTTATTGTCCTTTAAAAGCACTGAAACCTCGCGGCCAATATTTTTAATGTACTGTCGCGAGAGTTTATAAGGCTGATCGAGACCTGATGAAGATACATTTAATTCGAAATCTTCGGTTTCGCGATCCAGTTGCGACTCAATAAATTTACTCAACTCAATGCAATGCTCAATAAGTACATGTGTATCGCTGTCGATAAAAATACGGATGCGGTTATCGGAACGCACTGCAACGCTTACTATAAAACGATCGCTACCCTCAAGATGCTGAGTGGTAAGATCTTTTATAAGTTGTTCGCTGATCATTGGTATAGCTATGTTTCAGTTAAAAAATGCAATTTAATAAAAGAGGGGACAAAAGTCCCCTCCACTTGTCGTAACGAGTTTGCATGATACTACAGGTATGCAAACTGTTGAATTCTGTTGACCGGTTTTTTAAATAATTCCGGTTTTTTCTATCGAAGTTGTCCGACCAGGATTCGAACCTAGACCGAATGGACCAAAACCATTCGTGCTGCCTTTACACCATCGGACAAAATTGATTTTCCTCCCAAAAGGACTGCAAAAGTAGTATATTTTTTTTACATATGTAATTTTATAAAAAAAAAGTGTCGCAAGTATCGAATATTTCCGCTGACAGGATTCAGGATGAGGGTATTCGGGGTTTTAACCGGGGTAAAATTCCATTATATTTCAGGTTGAATTACGGTTTGCCGTGAAATCCCGGACAATTACAACTTAATTATCACTCCCCGCCATAGATAAGCTAAAAGAGATTTGCCTGCTGAAAAGCTACGGAAACTATGCTGTTATGCTGCATTGCTGATGAGTGAAAGTGGGAATTATTTGAACCTCTTTATCCATTTAGCGCAAACTCTTCATACTCCAACCAACTGCAAACGTGTGCCCACTCCCTATCATGTGTTTTGATTGGAGTGGATTTTCGGAAAAATAGGTAAATACAAAATTGTTATAAAAAACCTGTGAAAATATAAATATTGAATTCTCACTTCGATAACCCAGGCCTAAGGCAAAAAATGAAAGGCCGGATTTGATTGAAATATCATAGTTGATTTCATTCTGAATGGAATTGCGAATCGTAACTTCGGGTTTAAAACCGATTTTTTCGGATAGTTTAAAATCATAACTACCTGTCAGGAATAACTTCCTGTTGCGGCTGATATCTCTTGCGGGGCTATCATCAAACCTGAAAGTTGCGGGTGCAAGGTTAATTGCTGAGAAGGATATTTGAAAATCCTTATTCCGATACGTGGTGCCAAATCCACCATCGATAACAATGGAACTGTTATTCCCGCTCACGAGTCGTGGATCGCCACTATAGTTTGGAGTAAGTGAGTTAACGTCAATGTTCAGATTTTCAACTATTCCGCTGATGCCAAACGAAAGCCTGGAAGTACGCGAAAATGGAATATGGTATGAGTATATTGCATTGAAAATAAACTGGTTAAAAGGCCCGATTCTTTCTTTTAAAACCGAAGCGCCTAAACCGACCCAGGGCAGGTTGCGTGATTTCCTTTCACGTTTGCGCAAATCAGGTTCCATCGAAAAACTGAGCATGTAATCGCTAATTGGCTTATAACCACCGGCCCATAAATTATAGGCTGCCATATCCGCCTTGATTTTACTTTCGTGTGCGGCAAAAGAAGGATTATTCACCATCGGATTAATAAGAGTAAAATAATGAAACGGGAAGTCCTGCGCTTTGAGCTGAACCGCTGCAAGCACCAGAATGAAAATACAAACTGTTCTGACTGATCTCATTGTAAAACTGTTATCTGACCATATCTGATATCTCCCGAATCGAAAGTGATTTGATATAAATAGGTTCCCTGGATAATTTTCCCATTTATGCCGCCATCCCAGGGTATGTATTCGCTGCCTGATTCAAATACTTTTTGCCCGTATTTATCATAAACAATAACATTTTTAACCGGATGAAAACCAACGTTACGGAATTCCCACACATCGTTGAATCCATCGCCATTAGGCGTAAATACATCGGGAATAGTTAGGTTATCATCAAGTTCAATTTTTATGGTGTTCGACCACGATTCCTGATTTAAATCTGCATTCATTTGTTTCACTCTGAAATAATGGTTTAACGACATACCCTGAACGGAATAAGTGAATTCAGTGCCGGCTACAACAACTGTAATAAATTCCCAGCCATCAATTCCATTTTCCGAATGCCATATTTCGTGATTCAGCATATCATTCGCCCAAAAACTGTTAATATTCCAGCTTAACACGATATTTCCCGGCGAAACAGACGTTTCTCCTTTTAAAACAATTACTTGTTGCTTATTCGAGTAAAATACTTCATCACATGAATTAATAACTTTGAGTTGCATTATAAGCGGGTTCAAAGCGGATGCCGGCGGAACGTAAATGTATTCGCTGTTTGCATGTATGGGTATTCGGGTCTCCTGTATTGTATCCCCGTTCTCACTCAGTATCAGAAGAAAAAGTGAATGGATCAGATCCTGAAGTTTTACAGAAGTATAGCTGATGACCAGGTTATTATCGATGTTAAAGGAAACCTGGTTTAGATCTATTTCGAGGCTGTCATTTACTATTTCTACCGTTAAGGGCAACGATTCACCAAAACAAATAGTGTCGGTTGTTACGCTTGTTTCCTGCACTAAAACTGAATGCTGCCCGGCATTATTCCAGTTAACAACAATCTGGTTAGAGCCTTGACCCGAAATTATTTCACCATCATCAACAATCCAGGTATAAACGGAACCGTTTGTATTGCCGATCCGGTAAAGGATATTTTTACCGTTTGCTATGCAAAGCTTGTTTAATCCCTTTGGTGTTTCGGTAAGGAGGTGAACATTAATGCGTACAGGAAAATCCGTGGTGGCGGAATTACACAGGTAGTTATTTGTAGAAAAAACACTTGCCGAGGCATTTAAATTGGGATCAAACCAGCTTATTTTAATTGTATCGTTTGCCGGATCGGATACTATTAAGCCTCCATCAACCAGCCAATGCAAGGTATTATTGTCATCAACTGTCCAATAATCTACGCCTTCGACATACGGACAAACCGACGAGCTTCCGTAAACCGGCAAAGCTTTTGGTGCTGGCAAAACCAAAACTTTTGTTGTATCAAAATTAACCAGGCAGTTCCCGTCAGTAGCACGCAGCGTGAGAGTAACAAGTTTGGGTGAACCATAATTTGCTGGCCCGGTAAAGAATGGACTTGCCGCAAATGGATCGCTTATATTGTCCTCGGGGCTCCATTTGTAGAAAACTTCAGGATTTCCAGGTATGCCTAAAGCACCGGAAGTTCCTGAGCAGATTTCAAAATCCGGCCCGGCATCAGCTATCACCTCCCCTATGTTTTCCGGGTTTTTATCCCTGAAAAAACTGGTGACGAAATCAGGGAATCTATTCATTTCAAAGTCAAATGTGTAGTAATCGAGTTCCACATGGCAGGCATCTCCGCTATTGTTGGGATTATTTATTCTTCCCATTTTGGTTTTTTGATCCTGAATTTCATAATATAAAAAATAGATTTTCCCGTCGGGGGCTAACTGCAAATCAATCCCTGGGTAAACCACTAAAGTATCAGAATTTAATGTAAGAATTGTTTTTACTGAATTCAGAGTTTTTTTTGACTCCGAAAATCCTGCATCGACCTGTACCAGGTTAGCTCCTGAAAAATAATAGCATAGCCTGCTGTCAGGCGAAAATTCAACATCCACAAATACCTCATTCCCGGCATTCCTCAAATTGTAAAGGTTTCCATTGGTGAAATCGAAATCAACTATCTGGTAAGTGTCTCTTTGTTCACCATTTTTCAGGAATCCAAAATAGAATTTATCTCCGTTTGGCGAAAACTTATATCCATGTGAATTCCCAATATCAATATCATCGTTTATCAGTGGTGTGAGCGATACGCCATTTTCATCAATTTTATAAAAATAAATCCTGTCGCGCCAGAAATCCAATATTACATTATCATTCCTCTCGACAACCAACCAAAAATAGCTGTTATTGCAATACCCGGCTATTGTAGGGCCATCATGATAATTGTCGTGTATTTTAATGTTTTTACTTACAACTTCTCCCCTTCCACCGTAAGCATTGGTATTTATTTCGGCATAATAAAGCGTATTAGTATAGAAGCCTGCTGCCGTGATACTGTTTTTATCATCTTCATAAATAAGGATGTACCAACCTTCTTTTTTAGGATAGGGTATAAATACAGGTAGATTTTTAAAATATTCATTCGGTATGAGTTCCTCTCCGTTTATAAGAATTTCGTTATTGCTGTTCCATACTGTATGGCCATCAGAATACAAAACCAGATTGCCATCCTTATCGCATATGGTTGCCCTGGCATTTGGGTTGCCGTTAAATTCAGAAATTTCAAGAGTTCCGGATTGAAAATTAAATTGTTTGCCTGACCCGACAGCCCATATATCAGCTTCGTTCTGCGCATGAATGCATATCGGATAAAAAAAAGACAGCAATAGAATAAGCGATCCTGTTTTGTAAAAATAACTATAAACTTTTCGGTTAAAAAACATTGGCTGATTTGGATTGCTATAAAGCGATAAATGTATTAATAAATCTTACAACTACTCAGAAGCGGATGAATTCAGGCAGAATAAGTTGAACGCTCAATCCGACAAAAAGCAGAATCAGTAAACGGATAATACAAATTTGTTTGTCCGTGTGTAACTTTCATCGCGAAGATAAACAGCGAAATAAGTAGAAGTTTTATCATAATCAGAGTTCTGCTGCAAAGAGACATAGTAACCGCAAAAGGTTGCGTGGACGTTGGTTTTATTTGCATAGCTAAATGGGCTTGGAAAGCAATAAGAAGCAGATTGCTATTTACTTGGCTATCAGCCTATATAGATGACTTCTGAATTCATTGGACCAAGTAGGGCGGACGACGAAAACTTGACTATGTTTCCAAATCCCAGGTGATGTTATTTATTAAGCGCCGAACCTTCTATGTCATTTGCTTTTTCTTTATCTATTAAATTGATTGTAATCTCAGCTATTTGCTTACGCTCTTCGATGTCTTTTTCAATTCTGTCAATTAAATAAATTATGATTAACGGAATGATATTTATCCAAAATGATAACAGCGAATTATTTTCCGGGTTGTATTGAAAACTAAAACCAGATAAGCTAAGCCTTCCATCCGGCAAAAAAGTTTCCAGCCAGTCAAAACCAAAAGAAAGCCTGATTCCGGAATAAAACTCGAATACAAATGCTCCAAATCCAATTTGTAGTACTTGTAATGCCTGATTCCAAATGGAAAGTTTAAGGCCCCGTATGTCAGCTTTCCGTAAAAAATTCCCACAATAAATGCCGAAAGAAAAAAGCAGACTAATAAATACTGTAAGTAATAAACCTGCTCCTGTTAATGTTCCCGTTTGTATCAACAGGTAAATTACCCAGCAAAGTCCAAAAATGCCACCCAGTATCTGATACCATCCGATGGATTTCATTCTATCCTCAATATCAAAAGAAAGTTTTCTCATGTCGAATAGTTCGTTTTTTTATAGTTTGGTTCGGTTTTGATTTTGGAGGTATAGTCCTAAAATCTGAAATTTGTTAGAGCCTATATTACCAACCGTACTTTATCTTGTGAGTTGATAGTCACTGATTAATAATCCTGGTGAAAGGTTTAATCTGGCAGTCAATTTTCGAATCATTTCAACTGTTAGTTTTCTTTTTCGGTTTAATATTTCCGAAACACGACTCTTTCCTCCTATTTCATTTACCAGATCAATTTGTTTTAGTTGCATTTCTTCCATCCTTATTTTAATCGCTTCTATTGGATCCGGAGCTTCAATTGGATAATGTTTTTTTTCAAATTCATCAATCAACAAACCAAGCACATCAGCTTCATCGCTTTCTGGAGTTCCAATTTCTGCACTAAAAATAGTTTCAAGCCTTTTCAATGCTTGAGTATAATCAGTTTCTGTTTTTATAGGTTTTATTTCCATGTCTGGTAATTTTAAATTGAGTTTGCATCTATTAGGACGGCTACAAAGGCTGAAGATATGACAAGTGTGGGGAATTAAATATTACTCATCTGTTAACCAGCACTGCCTGTTCCGATTTTTCGAGAAAGGTATGTAAAGATTACAAATGTTTCAACGAACACGCAAACCCGCATTTGTTAGAGCGTTTGTGCTTGTTGCACAACTCATTTTCATTGGATTTAATGATTTATAAATTGGAATTTGCTAATTTTTGAATCTGATAATCAATGTTTTGCATTTTAATGGATTTATCCTTATCATCAAAGTTCTGCGAATGGTGAGTTGTGGAACAGGCACGTTAGTTGAACTAAATCCCTGCGGGATAGCTTTAAAAACAAACCTTTGCAAGTCTGTTTTGAGTTTTCGTTGCATCAGATCTTCTTTCACTATTATTCTTATATTTGCCTGCCAATATTTTCTATTGTTTGTATTTAAATTCTATTTTGTTATCTTTCTGGTATTCAATGCATATTATTCTAAAACAGGCGGAAAGTACATAGAGAAAAAGACCAACTATTTTCTTCAGAATCTAACCGGGATGTAGTTCAACCGGTAATATTCGCTGGGCTCTGCGCGCCGCTCATATTCCTATTTATTGTGCCCAGTTTTTATTTATTTTCTTCGTTATTAGAAGCCAAATCGCTAGGCCCAAACATAGTAATCCAAATCCGATTATTACCAATGCAGCAATAGAATGGTTCTTGGAAAACTCTTTATGGTCGATAATTACATGTCCATCTGATTCAATTTGATAAATATTATTTGTTGAAGACGGGTCTGAAGTCTTGTAATAGTAAATTTTTACTTTTCTTCCTTCTAGTAGTTGAGACTGAATTAAAGTGTATTGCTGTTTTGGATTAAAAGTCCAAAACAATTCTTTAGATTGTAGCTCTATCAATAAGTGATCTTGTTCTATTGTTGATCGAAACGGAAATGCACCTACTTTAGATTTTGTACGCTCTATTTGGGTTCTTTTAATCTCTCCTAAAATTTGTTGAGTATCAGCAATATCTCTTGTTTGATTATCAATCAACATTCCTGTTCCAAGGATTATCATGGTTAGGGAAAGTCCACCGAGAACGAGTAGAGAGAAAATGTTCTTTATTGTCGTGAGTTTCTGTTTCATTTTTCAAAATTGGGCACAACAAATGTCTAACCACCACATAGCAGTAATAATCCCTTTATGTTCTATCACAATTGTGTTTTCAACTTCATTTTCAATCTCGTCTATCTATTCACTGATTAATAAATTGCAAAAACTTTTAATCATTTGAACTCCGCTTAAACACTGAACAAATATACCTTTTTTTAATACATACGGAAATTTGAGTGCAAAAAGTCAGGAATTACTTCCCTTTGCATTATCATGGTTTAATCCGTTTTTACTTATCAGTAAACTACGGTGCCGACTGCTATTTCTTAACAATTACTAAAAGTTATCCAAACTTCGTATTATTTGGTTAATTTCGTGCCTTCAAAATTTTGTTTATTCATTAAACTATACTTTTCATGAAAACATTCAGGAAACTGAATAACCTCCTTGGGTGGCTTATTTTCGCACTCTCGTCGTGGGTTTACCTGTCAACCGTTGAACCTACCGCCAGCTGGTGGG
>CAZBZA010000060.1:0-12964 GCA_964495865.1 uncultured Lentimicrobiaceae bacterium | reverse complement strand
ACGAAGAAGAATCATTGCCGGAACTCTGCCAATGGATTGGTAAAGTAATGCTTGAAAATAACTACTCTTATGAAATTTTACTGATTGACGATGGTAGTTCGGATAATTCGTGGAATATTATTCAACAACTTCATCAGAATGACAACAGAATAAAAGGAATTAAATTTCGCAGGAATTACGGAAAATCTGCTGCCTTGAACACTGGTTTCAAGACAGTTGCCGGTGATGTAGTTATAACTATGGATGCTGATTTACAGGATAGTCCGGATGAAATTCCAGGTTTATTTAAAATGATTAAAGAGGATGGATTCGACCTTGTTTCCGGTTGGAAAAAAGTTCGTCATGATCCCTCGCTCACCAAAAATATACCTTCCAAGTTTTATAATTCGATGACCAGCCGCATGTCGGGCGTTAAACTGCACGATCATAACTGCGGTTTGAAAGCCTATAAAAAAGATGTAGTTAAAAGTATTGAAGTGTATGGCGAAATGCACCGCTACATCCCTGTAATTGCCAAATGGAACGGCTTCAAAAAAATAGGGGAGAAGGTTGTAGAACACCGGAAACGTAAATTTGGTGTCACCAAATTCGGGGTTAACCGTTTCGTGAATGGTCCTCTCGATTTGATTTCGATCATGTTTGTTTCCAAATTTGGTAAAAAACCAATGCACTTGTTCGGAATGCTGGGAATGTTTCTGTTCATAATCGGTTTTGCGATTGCAGGAATTCTGGCTTATGCCAAATTCTTTCTTGCCGAATATCGTATGACCGATCGTCCGATCTTTTATTTTGGTTTGTTAAGCATGGTTCTTGGCACACAGTTATTTCTTACCGGTTTTCTGGCCGAAATGGTTGCACGGAATTCTCCCGAACGAAATCATTATCTGATAGAAAAGGAGATTTATTAATCATATCTCAGTAAATACTGAAAGCTGTCGGAATGGGAAAACGAAAAGTCATCATCATCGGAACTGCATACCCGTTCAGAGGCGGTGGCATGTCGACCTACAACGAAAGACTTGCTCTTGCATACCAGCAGCATGGCGATGATGTTACCATTTTTACTTTCAGCCTTCAGTACCCGGGATTCCTTTTTCCGGGTAAAACGCAATATTCCACCGATCCGCCCCCCGCAGGTCTTGACATTAACGTTGCCATAAACTCCGTAAACCCATTTAATTGGTTTAGCGTTGGTTACAAAATAAAAAGACTAAAAGCCGATCTTATTATAATAAGGTATTGGATGCCTTTTATGGCTCCCTGCTTGGGTACAATTGCCAGGATTATCAGGCGAAATAAACACAGCAAAGTAATTGCAATAACTGATAATATTATTCCTCACGAAAAAATGCCGGGAGGAAATCTGCTTTCGCGCTATTTCGTTAAAAGTTGTGATGGATTCGTTGCTATGTCGCGAGCAGTATTGAGCGATCTGGATAAATTTGATAAAGTGAAGCCCCGTGTGTTTTCACCTCATCCTTTGTATGACAATTTTGGCGCTTCGGTATCTAAAAGTCAGGCTAAGAATATTTTAGGTCTTGATGAAAATTTAAAATACATTTTATTTTTTGGCTTCATCCGCGAATACAAAGGTCTCGATTTGTTAATTAGAGCTTTTGCAGACTGGCGTTTTCGCCAATTACCTGTAAAACTGCTAATTGCCGGCGAATTTTATGTTGATTCAAAACCTTATCTTGAACTGATAGAAAAACTTGGTTTGAAGGACCAAATTGTGCTTCGGACTGAGTTTATCGAAAACAGTGATATTGTAAATTATTTCTGCGCTTCTGACATTGTAGCCCAGCCTTATAAAGATGCAACTCAAAGCGGCGTCACTCAGATTGCGTATCATTTTGAAAAACCTATGCTCACCACAAATGTCGGAGGCTTGTCCGAAATGGTTCCCGATGGCATGGTAGGCTATGTGGTGAACCCTGCAGTGGATGAAATAAGTGATGCTTTACTGCGTTTTTTTAATGAAAATAAGGAAAAAGAATTCTCGGCAAATGCAGCCATTGAAAAAAAACGATTTAGCTGGGAACTCCTCCTCAACCGGATTGATTCAATTGTTGAACAGCGAAAGGATAAGGTATAAAGCAAAACAAATAGTTTATCGTTAATGATTTCAGGTTACAGGTAATTTGAAACCTTTGATAAATTTTTCGATCTAGTACCATGTAAAATTGAATCAATGAATACAAAATCATTTTTATTTTAACTAATAACACATATAACTCCATGCTAATCAGAAGTAAAGCTCCTTTACGCTTAGGTCTCGCCGGCGGTGGTACTGATGTATCGCCTTACTCTGATTTATATGGCGGAGGAATTTTAAATGCTACAATCAATCTTTATGCTTACGCTACTATTTTACCGGCAGATGATGGAAAAATCATTTTCGAAACTGCAGATGGAAGCCAGGTAAAAGAATTTTCCGCAAATCCGGAAATTATACCAGAAGGAATTTTCGATATCCATGCAGGAATTTACAATAGAATAGCCAAATTGTTTCCGGATAAGAAATTGTCGTTCAGACTAATAACATCTATTGACGCTCCTCAGCAATCAGGACTTGGAACTTCATCAACACTCGCTGTTGCCATACTTGGAGCATTTGTCGAATGGCTGAAACTACCTTTCGGCGAATACGATATAGCTCAAATGGCCTATGAAATTGAGCGTATGGATCTGGGAATGGCAGGAGGGAAGCAGGACCAGTATTCGGCTACCTTCGGAGGAATAAATTTCATGGAGTTTTATAAGGATAAAGTAATCGTAAACCCATTGAGAATCAGGGATTCATATCTTGATGAACTTGCTCATAATTTGGTGCTTTACTATTCGGATACAAGCCGCTTGTCATCGCAGATCATACAAAAGCAGCAGCAAAATGTATTAAATGATGACAAAGTAGCTATTGAGGCCATGCATCAGCTTAAAAATCAAGCTGTAATGATGAAGGAAGCTTTGCTTCGCGGAAATCTTGACGAAATTGGAAAAATACTCGATTTCGGCTGGCAGTTTAAAAAACAGATGGCTTCGGGAATCACTAATAGCAGTATTGATACAATTTACGCTACTGCTATGCAAAACGGCGCAACCGGAGGTAAAATATCAGGAGCCGGTGGCGGCGGATACATGTTTTTTTACTGCCCGGGAAATACCCGCTTTAAGGTAATTGAATCGTTAAAGCAATTTGGAGGCTATACCGAACGTTATGAATTTACAACAGAAGGGCTAGTTTCATGGACATTATGAAACCAGAATTTTCATTCAATTCAACCATTAAAAATTATACCTATGGAATCGAGAATCAGATCCATCATACAATCGTCTATTGATCTTAAAAACAAGGTTTTAAATGATCCTGACCTGGTTAAAACAGTTAATGAAATTGTTAACCAGATAATTAAATGCTACGAAAACGGTGGCAAGGTTTTATTTTGCGGTAACGGCGGAAGTGCTGCCGATGCTCAACATATGGCAGCTGAACTTTCGGGCAGGTTTTATTTCGACAGATATCCGTTGTTTGCTGAAGCTCTGCATGTTAACACATCCTATATTACCGCTGTTGCAAACGATTACGGCTACGAAGAAGTATATGCGCGGCTGGTTATGGCCATGGGACGAAAAAATGATGTATTGATAGGTTTATCCACCTCAGGAAATTCAATGAATATTGTTAAGGCATTTAAAGAAGCTAATTCGCTGGGAATGATAACAGTAGCGTTAACCGGTCAGACTGGTGGAGAGTTAAAAGAAAAATGCACCTTTTTGCTCAATATTCCATCTATTGATACACCACGTATCCAGGAAGTGCATGGAATGCTTGGGCATATTATTTGCGAACTCGTTGAGGAAAAGCTTTTTAAAAATTAATTGACTGATGCTTACCAACGAGGCAATTGTTCTTGCAGGTGGATTAGGAACCAGGCTACAACATGTATTGCCTGGTATTCCTAAATGTATGGCTCCGGTAAATGGAAAACCATTTTTGACCTATGTGCTCGATTCCCTCGAAATTCAGAAAATAACTAACGTAGTCCTTTCGGTTGGCTATCGGAAAGATGAGATAATGAATTATTTCGGTTCGGAATATCATTCAGTTTCAATAACTTATTCGATTGAAAATGAACCCTTAGGAACCGGTGGCGCAATTAAGTTCGCTTTGGATTATTGCAATAATGAGGACATTTTTATTGTAAACGGCGATACCTATTTCAATCCTGATCTGAGTTCAATGGCGGATCTGCATACAATTTCTGCAGCTGATGTAACCATTGCTGTAAAGTACCTTTCTGATACTGAACGTTATGGATTGGTTGTAACAGATCATGATGGAAAAATAGTTGAATTCAGGGAGAAAGCCAAACTGGCAGGTAGTGGTTGGATTAACGGCGGGATTTATTTGGTTAAAAATTCGATTTTTAACAATTTCCCTCAACAGAAATTTTCGATAGAAAATGATTTTTTCAAAATTTCATGCATTAAATACAACTTTCAGGCTTTTCAAACGGATGCTTTTTTTCTGGATATTGGAATTCCTGAGGATTATAAAAGAGCACAAATACTTTTAGCTGGCGAATGAATAATAAACTAACGAACCTGCACGGATGGGCTTTATTTATCGACCGCGATGGCGTCATTAATGAGCGCATTCCTGATGATTATGTAAAGCAACCTGATGAATTTCATTTTATTCCCGGTGTGCTTGATGCTTTCGTTACATTTGCGAACATTTTCAATCCTGTAGTAGTTGTTACCAACCAGCAAGGCATTGGCAGAGGCTTAATGACTGTTGCTCAATTGAATGCCATTCATGATAAAATGCTTCAGGAAGTTGTATCGGTTGGTGGCAGGATTGATGCAGTTTTTTTTAGTCCGGATTTGAAAAACACCAGGAGTTTTACCCGGAAGCCAGCTATTGGAATGGGATTGAAAGCGCGAAAACAATTTCCTGTCATCAACTTTAAAAAAAGTCTGATGGTCGGCGATTCATACAGCGATATCCTTTTCGGGCACAGGTTGGGAATGGTTACCGTATTGATAGGAACCGATAAAGACGTTACACTTAAATGTGCAGGAATACTGGATTACTCTTTTCCCGATTTGATTTCGTTTGCCGGATTCATTGAAAGACTATCTAATTCATAAGCTTTGATAACATATCGTAAATAAATGTTTAACAAATACTTACACGAAAACAACATTGACACCTTCACTCATATTTTTCAGCTTCCTCGCGTACACAATTTTACTGTTTGTAGTTACCTGGATTACAGCCCGAAAAGCAAACAGCGAATCATTTTACATCGGAAATAAATCGTCTCCCTGGTTTGTTGTAGCCTACGGTATGATTGGTGCCTCTTTATCCGGAGTAACTTTCATGTCGGTTCCCGGCTGGGTTGGCGAAACACAATTTAGTTATTTTCTGGTTGTGATTGGTTATCTTATTGGATACACTGTTATTGCAACAGTTTTAATGCCAATGTATTACAGGTTAAACCTTACTTCTATTTATTCATATCTCGAAAAACGGTTTGGTTTCTGGTCGTACAAAACAGGGGCATTTTTCTTTCTGTTATCACGTACCATCGGTGCTTCATTCAGGATGTTTCTGGTAGTTAATGTGTTACAGGTGTTTGTGTTTGATGCCTGGAATATTCCTTTTATTGTTACCGTAAGTATTTTTATTGCTCTCATAATCTTATATACTTTTAAAGGTGGTATAAAAACCATTATCTGGACCGATACATTACAGACAACTTTTATGCTTCTGGCTGTAGGTTTGTCTATATATCTGATTAGCAAAGATATGCATTATGATATTCGTAGTTTGTTTTCAACAGTCTGGAGTAGTGACTATTCGAAAATGGTTGTAACCGACTGGCATAGTAAGCAGTTTTTCCTGAAACAAATACTTAGCGGTGCTTTTATTGCCATTGTAATGACAGGCCTTGACCAGGAAATGATGCAGAAAAATCTGAGTTGCCGAAATATTCGCGAAGCACAGAAAAACATGTTTACCTTCAGTATAGTTTTGGTTTTTGTTAACCTGATGTTCCTTTTCCTGGGAGCTGTTCTTTACATTTATTCATCAACCCACGGCATTGATTTACCCTTACGCTCCGACGACCTTTTCCCAATGATAGCAATTAAATATCTCGGCCCATTAGCTGGCCTGGTATTTATAATAGGCTTGATTTCTGCAGCTTATCCCAGTGCTGATGGAGCCTTGACATCGTTAACAACTTCATTTACTATTGATTTTCTGGGGTTGAATAAGCGAAATGACCTGAACGATGAGCAGAAAAAGAAACTTCGTTATGCCGTGCATTTTGCATTTGCTATTCTGCTGCTGGTCGTAATAGTAATTTTCAGGGCAATAAACGACAGAGCAGTAATTGATAAACTTTTTACCGTAGCCGGATATACATACGGTCCTCTGCTTGGCCTTTATGCATTCGGATTATTTACGCGTTTCAATGTTATGGATAAGTATGTTCCATATGTAGCAGTAAGTTCTCCTGTCCTCAGTTATTTGCTCAGCGAGTTCTCAGTGGAATTGCTGAATGGGTATAAGTTTGGATTTGAATTGCTGATAATCAATGGATTATTTACATTTATCGGATTATTCCTTTTGCGAAGGAAAGACCGGCAAATTGGCAATTTGTAATTGTTAGTATCTGAAAATCAAAATTTTTAAACACCAGTTAATCCAGTTTTACTGAAAAATGAAATTCAATGAGTTTGAAACCACGAAGGAACTTGTTGATTCAAAGTTAAAAAAAACTTCGCAATTGCTCATTATTGCGCAACTAAATAGATATTTTTGTCATCCAGAAATTTAACACAAAAACATATGTCGAACATCCGGTTTAAAGCCCTTGAATTAGCTATTTCGCGCCCGAAGCGTACTATTGAAATGAATGGGAAAGTATCTGACTACTTTGGTGAAAATACTTTTAACCAGGCTGTTATGCGTCAGTATCTTTCAAAAGAAGCTTTTCAGCAGTTACAAAACGTAATTACCAAAGGCGAAAAAATTGACAGGCGGATTGCTGATCAGGTTGCTACTGCTATAAAGTCGTGGGCAATTTCGAAAGGTGCGACACATTATACGCATTGGTTTCATCCGTTGACCGGTGCTACCGCCGAAAAGCATGATTCATTTCTATCACCGACTTCCGACGGAAAAGCCATTGAGCATTTCGGTGCAGGCGAACTGATCCAGCAAGAGCCGGATGCGTCAAGTTTCCCGAGCGGCGGCATCAGGAATACTTTCGAAGCCCGTGGATATACTGCATGGGACCCTACTTCAACGGCATTTATTATGGACGACACATTGTGTATTCCAACCATATTTATCTCCTACACCGGCGAAGCTCTCGATTATAAAACACCGATGCTCAAAGCTTTGCATTCACTTGATAAAGAAGCGACTGCTGTTTGCAAATATTTCGACAGAAATACATCCAAAGTAATTGCAACACTTGGGTGGGAGCAGGAATATTTTCTGGTTGATACTGCTATTTTTCATGCCAGGCCTGATATGGCTTTGTGCGGTCGAACGCTTTTCGGTCATGCTTCGGCAAAAGATCAGCAGCTTTCGGATCATTATTTTGGAACTATTCCCGAAAGCGTAATGGATTTTATGCGAGAGTTCGAGTACGAAGCTCATCGCCTGGGCATTCCGGTTAAAACACGTCATAATGAAGTTGCGCCCAGCCAGTACGAGTGCGCACCGGTTTTTGAAGAAGCCAATGTTGCCGTGGATCACAATCAGTTGTTGATGCATATCCTCGAAAAAGTTGCCAAACGTCATCATCTTACGGTGCTGCTGCACGAAAAGCCTTACCAGGGCGTAAATGGCTCCGGAAAGCACAATAACTGGTCGTTGATGACTAACAGCGGCGAAAATCTTCTTTCACCAGGTAAAACACCAAAAGCTAATCTTCGTTTTCTTACTTTCCTTGTAAATATTATTAAAGCAGTTGATACACATTCCGGACTCATACGCTCGGTAATAGCATCCGCCGGCAACGATCTTCGCCTGGGAGCGCACGAAGCACCACCGGCTATTATGTCGGTTTTTATCGGGGCACAGCTTTCGCAGATATTAGATGAAATTGAGAAAAGTGCTGCTAAAACAGATCAGATAAACGGTACTATCGAAGCGTTTTCGCTCAACATCCCTAAAATTCCGGAAATTTTCCTCGATAATACCGATCGTAACCGTACTTCACCGTTTGCATTTACAGGTAATAAGTTTGAGTTCAGGGCTGTAGGATCATCTGCTAATTGCGCTAAACCTATGATTGCTTTAAACCTCGCACTTGCTGAACAACTTAAAGTATTCCGTTCGGATGTAGATGCACTTATTGAAAAAGGTGAAAATAAGGAGGATGCGATTTATAAAATTCTGCGTAAATATATCAGCGAATCCAAACGAATCCGTTTTGAGGGCAACAGCTATGGTGATGAATGGATTACCGAGGCTTTAAAACGCGGATTGGCTAATACTTCATCAACACCTGATGCATTGAAAGTAATGGCCAGGGAGGATGTAATAACGCTTTTCGAAGAGCACGATGTTCTTACCAGGCGCGAAGTACTTGCCCGTTACGAAATTGATCTTGAAAATTATATTAAGAAAATTCAGATCGAATCGCGTATCATAGGCGATCTTTCGCACAATCATATCATTCCAACCGCAATCCGTTACCAGAATACACTGGTTGAAAATGTTAAAGGATTGAAAGAAGTGCTCGATAACAAAACTTTTGTGAAGCTTTCGAACAGCCAGATGCAAAACATCAAGGAGATATCGGAGCATATTTCAATCGTCAGGCAACTGGTTGCCGAAATGGTGGAAAAACGCAAAAAAGCAAACCGCCTGGAAAATACAATTGAAAAAGCTGAACTTTACAACAGAGAAATTTTGCCTTTCTTTGAGAAAATCAGGTATCATGTTGATAAACTCGAACTGCTGGTTGATGATGAATTGTGGCCTCTGCCTAAATACAGGGAACTCTTGTTTATCAAGTAATTAAGTTTTTATCAATAGATAATAACGAATCTTATAAAACTAATTTCTACTGCCCGGGCGAAATTCCGGGCAGTTTCATTTTCTACTTTTCAACTGAAGAAATCATTTAGTAATCTCATTTCGCAATTGGCCGGTAAAAATATAAATATGAGGAAGAATTTTAGAAATAATATATTTTGTAACACTTCGTTTTGGTGTATAAGATAAATTTAGTGTAACTTTGAAATGCAATAATCCTACGATATTATGGTCAAAAAAATCATTTTAACTGCATTTTTAATGCTTTCGCTTTACGGAATTAAAGCGCAAATCAATGTTAGTAAAGTAGGTTCTGCTGGAATTAACACATCCTCAGAAGGTTTATTTTATGCTCTGCCGCAAACTGTTATCCAGGTAGATATTGTTGTAAATAAAGTTCAGAAAGTTAAAGGTCCGTTTTCGGAATATGCCGATCAAATGCTTGGCTTATCGCAGGTTACATCAGTTAACAGTACTGAATATGAGCTCAAAGATATCCGGTTGACATCGTACATTGAACCAGATCCGGCTGAATATTATTTTATCCAGATGCCTGCTAAACAGAAAGAAAAAAAAGCAATTGAGTTATTCTTATCCGGCGACGGAATTATTTCCGGTGTTGGATCGCCCGCCCAGCCTGCAGTGGATAAAAAGCAACGCTCCATCGATCTGAGTTCATCCAATATTGACATTCCTGAATTTGCAAATCCAAGTGTATTTGAGCGTATGGATACGGTAATTAAACGAATAAGCCTGGATACAACTATAATTGAACAGAAATTTTTCAGGAAGACCTCGGCAGCCAAATCTGTTGAACAAAAAGCCCGGGAAGCTGCGGAATTTATACTGAAACTTGACGAAAGCATGTATAACCTTATCAATGGTTACCAGGAAGTTAACTATGAAAAAGGCACCATGGAGTTTATGTATAACCAGATGAACAGCATGAAGCAGGACTACCTCGAACTTTTTAAGGGAGTAACCAGTATTTCACCTGAGAAATTTACATTCTATTTTGTTGCCGATAAAAATAATCCTGTTGAAACTCTCTGCAGGTTTTCGATAAGTAAAGGAATCCTGCCAAAAACTTCTGCTTCGGGCGATTTAATTCAAATTCAGGCTATCGGCATGAATAAAACGAATGCATTAAAAGCAGAAACAGAAAAAATGAATATGGGTCAACGCGAGTCGCATGGTTTATATTATCGGATTCCAGATAAAGCAACTGTAGCTTTAAAAGTAGGAGGGCAGGTAAAACTTGAATCGCAGTTTGTAATAAACCAGTTTGGGGTTATAACTTTTTTACCGGCAACCAGCATCAGAAATATCGGAATCGACAACAATACAGGCACTGTTAAACGCGTTGTATTGGAATAAAACGAAAACTCCCTCCTGAAACAAAATGACTTAAAGCTGCTGGATGCACTATAAAGAATTAATTTCCAAAGCATTGCGGATTTCACTGATTCCAAGTATCCAGTGGAAGGAAATAAAAAACGACAAAGATACTCCTAAGGAACTGATGTGGAATTTTGCATTCCCGATTATTCTTTTTAGTGCAATTGGTCGTGATCTTGGTTTACTTTTTGTCGCAAAATCAGTGCTCGGATATTCATTTAACCTTGCATTATTGCTGCTTTTTAATCTCGTTTCGTGGGTTGTGATCCCTTATCTGCTTATAATATTTGCCGCATATTTGCTCAATTTTACATTACCCAGGCTCGGGATTGAAACGGATTATTTACGGATACTAAAATTAGTGGTTTATACGTTTACTCCACTTTTCATCGTAACATTTTTTGTATATCTGCATCCTTTATTGCGGATTCTGATACCAATAGGCATATACATTTTTATAGCTTATACACTATATGTATTTTGGTATGGCGTTCAGGAATTGTTTGATATCACCCTTGAGAAAAAGCTACGGTTTATCGTAATTACGATATTGGTAGGATTTGTGATTATTTTCCTGGCACAACATATTTATGGCTTGCTTTTAGGCTGGGTAATGCCGGGAATGGAAGCTTATGTGAAATAATACTTCTAAAGCGCTTTTTTTAGTCTTACTAATTCCCCAAGCAAACCATCCATCAAATCGAGCCGGAGCATGTTAGCGCCATCCGATTTAGCTTTTGAAGGATCAGGATGGGTTTCCATAAAAAGTCCTTCTACACCGGCTGTTATACCAAGTTTAGCCATGAGTGGAATCAAATCAGGACGGCCACCGGTAACCCCAGCCGGTTGATTAGGCTGCTGAAGCGAATGTGTTACATCAAGTATTACCGGAACTCCAGCCTGCTGCATGACAGGAATATTCCTGAAATCAACAACCAGGTCGGTATAGCCGAAAGTAGTTCCGCGCTCGGTAAGCATTACTTTGTTATTGCCGGTTTCACGTACTTTTTCTACAGCAAAATGCATGGTTTCGGCTGAAGAGAACTGTCCTTTTTTAATATTTACTACTTTGCCTGTTTCGCCGGCAGCAACCAGCAATTCGCTCTGCCTGCAAAGAAATGCCGGAATCTGAAGCACATCCACATATTGTGCGGCTAACCTGGCATCACTTTCACTATGAATATCACTTACAACAGGAATATTAAACTGTTGCCTGATTCGGGCAAGCACTTCAAGAGCTTTTTCGTCGCCAATTCCTGTAAATGACGAGCTTTTCGAACGGTTTGCTTTCCGGTAGGAGGCTTTAAAAATAAAAGGAATCTGATATTTATCAGTCAATTCAACAAGTGTTTTTGCTATTTCGAATGGACTTTCAGCGTCCTCAATTACGCAAGGACCAGCAAGCAGAAAGAAATTGCTGCTATCGGTAAATTTGATCAGTGGAATTTGATTTATTATATTCATACAAATCTGGTTAAGCTATTAAAAATGAAGTGAAAATTTAGTGCGAATTTGATATTGATATATGTACGAAACACTTTAAATGCGAAAGAATCAGATTTTTTTGCATTAATACCCATATTTCCCGCCCCAGTTTTTCCGAAGTTTTTCGCGTGCTTCATGTTCCTTTGCGTTATGGCCTGGATCATAAAATTTTAATCCATTTATTTTTTCAGGTAAAAATTCGAGGTTAACAAAATTTCCGTCGTATTGATGCGCATATTTATAATCAGCGCCATATCCAATGTTTTTCATGAGTCGGGTAGGAGCGTTTCGCAGATGAAGTGGCACCGGCAGGTCGCCGAACTTCTGAACAGTCGCCATAGCGTCCTCAATGGCCATATACGAGGCATTGCTCTTAGCTGAACAGGCCAGGTATATTGCGGTTTGTGAAAGGATGATCCTGCTTTCGGGAAAACCAATTTTATTTACGGCATCAAAACAGTTATTTGCCAGCACCAATGCCGTTGGGTTTGCGTTGCCAATATCTTCTGCAGCCAGAATTACCATTCGCCGGGCAATGAAAAGGGGATCTTCGCCGGCAGTTACCATTCGCGCAAGCCAATACACGGCTCCATTCGGATCACTGCCCCGCATCGACTTAATAAAAGCTGAAATCACATCATAATGCATCTCACCTGATTTGTCGTACAAAGCCAGGTTTTTTTGAATGATTTTCAGCGTATTCTCGTTGTTGATTTCGATATTGCTGCCGGAAGTCAATAGCGAAGAAACTATTATATCAATGGCATTAAGCAACTTGCGGGCATCGCCTCCTGATATCCGCATCAGTGCTTCGTTTTCACTGATATCAATTTTTACGCCGTAAATACCACTTAATGTATCAGTGGCTTTTTTCATGATCAATACCAGATCATCTTCTTCGAGTGATTTTAAAATATAGACCTGGCATCGTGAAAGCAAAGGAGAAATAACTTCGAAAGAAGGATTTTCGGTTGTTGCGCCAATTAGAATTACAATTCCTTTTTCGACGGCTCC
>CAZBZA010000059.1:0-12978 GCA_964495865.1 uncultured Lentimicrobiaceae bacterium | reverse complement strand
TCGATTCTTTCTCTTCGCGATCCTTGCGGTATTTTAAAAACTGGTAGTTGCCAAGTAGCATACCTTCGGCAAAAGCGAGAGTTTCGGAAGGGTGGTTCCCTGTATCCACAATGCTAACGGATTCGGTTTTATGTTCATTTATCAGGTTGAGCAGGCTTTCGCCAGCCTTGCGGCATTTTTCAAGTTCCTGTGGCTTGCTGTTTTCATCCGGTGCGCTGAGCAAATAAACAACCGAAAAATGCCCCAGTTTATTCACAATTGCAGTTTGCTGGTTTTTTTCTTTCAGCCTGGTTTTGATATACTCCAATTCCTGTTCATCAAAACTATCTTTTAGTAAGTTTTCAAGTTTTGAAACCACATAAATATTGGTTTTATTCCGGCTGAACCTTGTTGCTTTTATAAGTTTTGGTAACATGAATTTGTATTTATCTTGTTTGTGTTATTGTCTTAAATAATTTGGGAATTCTTAATGGCTTAACACCATGCATCGGTTCCCTGGCTGTTTCTTTCTGGTGGTAATATTTGTTAGCAAAAACTGCCTGATCCCGATGAAATTTAGTGGATGGCAGGATGGTTGCCGCTACTTTCTTAAAATAGACTTTTGATGAACTGATTGTAAGTCTTTGTTGTGATTTTATGCTGTTCTTCTTTTTCCGCTTATTATTTTCGATATTATTCCTTGTTCGGTTGTAAGTTCAGACCAAAATACTCCCCCTAAATGAATAAAGATATAGGCAACCAGGTAGTAAATGGAAAGCACATGTATCTCTTCCATGCTGTTTTTTATACTTTTCGGGCCTAATTCAATTACCAGGCCAGTGATAAGCGAAATGGCTACAAACATGTAAAAAACCAAATAAACCCAATATTGAAATTTTGTTTTCAATGTAAGTTGTTTGCCAAACGGATTTTGCAATTTCAAATGTCCTGAAAAAACAGGTAGTAACATTCTAATACTATACAAAACAGTGAGGGCATAACCTAAATATATGTGCCAGTCCCACATTGGTTTCCGAATCTGTTTTGCAAGCACGATGAGCTGTTCCTGCGATAAGGATTTGTCAGTCGTAGCCAGAAAATTCTGGATTATGTCAGCCAAATGGTTTTTGTTCAGCCATGTTAATCTTAAAAAGATGGTTATAAGTATTAAAAACACACATATGGCTATTGCCCAATGCATGATGCGGTAAATTGCAGTATAGTCTTTGTTTTCCATGTTTCCCGGTTTGTTTTATTCGTTTGCTCGTATTAATTTTTTCTTCTAAAGAGGTCCCCTCAATCCCCTCAATCTCATCAATCCCTTCAATCCCCATCTCCGTTTCGCTCCTCGCCTTGTCGCCCCCTCGCCTTGTCTCCCCTTCTCCTTGTCCCCTTGTCCCCATCTCCCCTTGTCCCCATCTCCCCATCTCCAAACCCTCAACCTCCCCACGTCTCCCTGTCCAGGCTCCTGTAATGAATCGCTTCAGCAAGGTGTTCGGTTTTGATATCAGGACTATTGTCGAGGTCGGCAATGGTGCGCGATACTTTCAGGATTCGGTCGTAAGCACGTGCCGAAAGGCTCAGTTTTTCCATAGCAGTTTTCAGCAGGTTGTGGCCATCTTCGGTTATGATGCAAATTTGCCTGAGCATTTTACTGCTCATCTGCGCATTGCAGTGTATGTTTTTGCTTTCCTTGTAGCGTTCCTCCTGCATAAGTCGTGCAACGGTAACCCTTTCGCGGATGGCACTGCTTTTCTCCGATTGGCGCAGGCTGGTTAACTCCCTGAACGGAACCGGAACCACTTCCACATGGATATCGATACGATCCAGGAGCGGGCCGGAGATTTTATTGAGGTATTTCTGCACGATACCCGGACCGCACACACAATCTTTTTCCGGGTGGTTGTAATACCCGCATGGACACGGGTTCATTGCCGCAATCAACATAAAACTGGCAGGATACGTCACCGAAAATTTAGCTCTCGAAATGGTAACCACCCTGTCCTCAAGTGGTTGCCGGAGTACTTCGAGAACTGTTCGTTTAAATTCAGGCAATTCATCCAGGAATAAAACCCCGTTATTGGCAAGCGAAATTTCGCCCGGCTGAGGATTTCCGCCACCACCGACCAAAGCTACGTCCGAAATGGTGTGGTGCGGACTGCGGAACGGCCTGATGCTGATAAGCGAGGCTTCGCGTTCCATTTTTCCGGCCACTGAATGTATTTTGGTGGTTTCTAATGCTTCGTGAAGATTCAGCGGAGGTAAAATAGATGGAAGCCTTTTGGCAAGCATGGTTTTGCCGGCTCCGGGAGGCCCGATTAAAATTACGTTATGTCCGCCGGCTGCTGCAATTTCGAGAGCACGTTTAATATTTTCCTGTCCTTTTACATCGCTGAAATCGAACTCGTAACTATCCAGATGATTGTAAAACTCTTCACGGGTATTAATAACAATGGGTTCGAGCTGCAGACTGCCTTCGAGAAATTGAATTACTTCGCCAAGTGTGCTCACGCCATAAACATCAAGATCGTTAACAATGGCAGCTTCGCGGGCGTTTACCAACGGCAGAATAAATCCTTTGAAACCATTATCGCGGGCTTCAATAGCAATTGGTAACGCGCCTTTTATGGGTTGCAGGCTTCCATCGAGTGATAGCTCACCCATAATAATATATTTGTCGAGTAAGTCGGTAATAAGTTGTTCCGAAGCAGCCAGCAAACCCACGGCAATCGGCAGATCGTACGAAGAACCTTCCTTGCGTATATCGGCCGGGGCCATATTGATAATGATTTTTTGCCGCGGGAACTTATATCCGATATTTCTGAGCGCTGCTTCAATGCGTTGATGACTTTCTTTAACAGCGTTATCCGGCAACCCAACCATCGAGAACTGAATCCCCTGATCAACGTTCACCTCTATTGTGATAGGAGTTGCACTAATACCTTGAATTGCACATCCGAATGTTTTAACCAGCATAGTAAGTTTTTAAATAGATGGTTAAAAGTACGGTATTTCTGTTGATTAATGTATTTCTTTATTTGAGTTCGCCGAAAAAATCAAATTCTTTTATAGAATTGATGTTACTTTGTGAACTTTTTATACAATGAATCGTTCTACTCAGCAAACAACTAATTATGTTACACAATCACGAAGGAAATAATAACGAGGTAAAGTCGCCATGCAGAGGAGTTTGTACGCTTGATCATAAAGGGAAATGCGTAGGGTGTTTCCGTAAACTTGACGAAATTGCTAACTGGAGCGTTTATAATAACTACCAGCGCGGAGAAATTTTAAAAATGACTCAGCTACGTATGCAACTACCGGATATTTTTGATAACTAGTTATTTACGGACTGCAAGGCTCCCATATTTAACTTTCAATATTCAACATTCAACATTCAACATTCGATATTCGATATTCATCATTCAACATCCCACATTTCACATTCAACATTCGACATCCCACATCCCACATTCTTTCAAACCTTCTCCTTTTTCCCAACCGGCTTAATAATCAACCTCAGCGACTGGTCGTATGTGATATAATTCCAGAACCAGTTAATAAAAATAAGAAGACGGTTTTTTACACCTACGATTGCCATCAGGTGAACGAACATCCATGTCAGCCAGGCAAAAAAACCATAAAACTTTACAAAAGGAAGTTCTACCACAGCCTGGTTGCGGCCGATGGTTGCCATTGATCCTTTGTTGAAATAGGAGTATTCGTTCATTGGCGCATTTTCCTGCTGGCGTTTCAGGTTGCGGGCCAGCAATTTAGCCTGTTGTATAGCCGGTTGCGCCATTTGCGGATGTCCGTTCGGATACTTTTCTTCCGTCATATAAGCATTGTCGCCAAGGGCATAAATATGGTCGTAACCTTCAACCTGGTTATAGGCGTTGACTTTAATCCGGTTTCCTCTGACATACACATCAGGATTGAGACCATCCATTTTTTTACCCGAAACACCTGCTGCCCAAACCAATGTTTTAGCCGGTATCAGTATTTTGTTGTGAATACTTACTTTGAAGCCGTCGTAATCACTTACCTGGGCATTACAAAGCACATTTACGCCAAGTTTCTGCAGGTATTTTTCGGCTGTATTGGCTGAGTGCTCAGTCATTCCGCCCAGCAAACGGCTTCCTGCTTCGAGCAGATAGATATTCATCTTATTGAAATCCAGTTCGGGATAATCTTTCGGCAGGATAAATTTCTTCATTTCAGCCAATGTTCCCGAAACTTCAACACCTGTCGGGCCGCCACCTACAACCACAATATTCAGCAATGCCTGCTGCTTTTCGGCATCAGTTTCAATAAGTGCATCCTCAAAATTCTGAAGTATCTTGTTTCGTAGACTTAAAGCTTCTGCCACCGATTTCATTGGGATAGCATTTAGTGCAATGTGATCCATCCCGAAAAAGTTGGTGTCCACACCCATTGCCAGCACCAGGATATCATAGGTTACGTTACCAAGCGTTGTGATAACCTCTTTGTTTTCAGTGTTTAATCCTGTAATTTCGGCTACACGGATAATTACGTTTTTCGATCGTTGAAATATTTTCCGCAAAGGAAACGAGATAGCGCTTGGCTCAAGGCCTGCTGTTGCTACCTGGTAAAATAAAGGTTGAAACTGATGAAAGTTATTTTTATCAATTAATACGATCTGAAAGTTACTGTCGGCAAGTTTAGTGGCAAGTTTAAGGCCGGCAAATCCGCCACCGGCAATAAGGATTCGTTTTTGTTTGGATTCAGGAATATTGAGTTGCATACCGGAATAAAAGGAACGATTATGTGTGTTATACCTATAAACAAAAAAATCAGGATATGGTTTTATCCTGATTTTTTTTATGATTGAGTAAGTTAGAACCTGAATCCAAGGGTGAGGCTGTAAGCATTTGTTTTTATCTCATTCAGCGAAGCCGGTGCCGTGTTATAAAGATAATAATTCATTTCGGATTTACTATGGTTGTAAGCAAAATCAACGAAATAGGCTTTGTCCCTTACTCCTAATCCGAATGAATATCCTGTCCGCTCACCCAGCGAACCTGAATTGCGGAAAGGCGAACCATAAATATTATATCCGCCACGCAGGGCCATTATCCCATATTTGAGCTCACCACCGAACCTGAAATTATTAGCGGATGTGTATTCAGTCCTTATTGCATCGTTTTCGTTGAAAAAACTATAGTCGAAAGCGCGCAGACTGGCTGTTGAATAATCAATATATTCATAATCAGCACTTATCAGGCCATATTTTCCTAATAAAACTGCAACGCTACCGATAGCCCGCAGCGGGGTTTTTAGTTCATAATCAAAATATCCGTCAGGCGAATATTCCGAATATCGCTCCCCACCGCTAAAATATGAGTTTATAGATGAGCTATAATTGTCACTCATATTATAATAGTTGGTTGGGGTGTGGATTGCACCACCTATCCTGAAAAATTCAACCGGCATAAAAATAAAACCTGCCTTAAAGTTAAACCCAGAGCCTCTGGTATTCAAATACTCATAACGATCGTAGGATTCGTAATAGCTATTCAGTCCTTCTGAGTCGTCTTCTGTAAGTTTACTGGTTTCTTCATACCTTATATAAGGAAAAGCAAATGTGATGCCCAGAAAAAGTTTATCAGCAATATTGGCTCCTGCACTGATAACCGTTTCGTTAGTGCTGCCGCGTGTTTCAATACTTTTGGTTTGCTGAATACCGCCATATTCCATATCGGCAGCCCATCGTTGGTTCAGCGAATCATAAAATATCAGGTTAGCATCATAGGCAAGTCCGGCACCAAAGTCATCCCAGTCCTTAGGTGCAGCCCCCGAATAGTTAACATCGTCAACATAGGTTGTCATCAATGAATTTTCGTTGTTAAATCCTGAAAGGATCATCCTGTTGCTGAACATGGTCATCATGTTGATGCCAAAACCAAACTGAACGGCTACCAAAGGCCCTGCTTTCCCTTTCAGGTTTTGAGAGTATACATATCCAACATTTCCTAGGTAAGCTGTATTCCTGTAATCGGTATGAAATTCACCGAGATAACGCGATTCTGTTTTATTGTTTGAAAAAACAGGAGTAATGGTGAACTCCGATTTGCGGTAGAGTCCAATCCCTGCAGGATTCTGGCTTAGAGACGTGAAGTCAGCACCAACGGCACCGTAAGCACCTGATAGTCCCGAAAAACGCGCTGTACCTCCATAGTTAATCAATGAATAGCGCAAGGCATCGTTTTCGTTCTGTGCAAAAAGCGATAACGAAACAAATGCAGTAAGTATAATTGAAAGTATTTTTTTCATTGCCGTAAAAATTATTGGTCAGTAAAAAAACCTGCAATCCAAAGGTTGATTGTGAAAATGAACCGATAAAGTTGCAGGCTGTTCTATATGTGTGATTTAGCTTTTATTCTTAACGTTTAGCGTCGTCCTCCTGATCCGGACGATGAACTGCGGCTTGATCCGGAAGATGAACCACCACTTGAACCCGATGAAGAACTACCGCTTGATCCGGAAGAGGAGCTTTTAGATGGCGAATAGCTTCCACTGCTGGATCCGCTGGAAGAACTCCTGGCAGGTACATTGTTTCCGCTCGATCCTCGTGAAGGAGTGTAACTGCTGTTCGAACGTGCTGGTGCTGGTGAACTACTGCGCTGAGGAGCAGGGCTGGCTGCCGGTCGCGAAGGTTGAGCATTATTATTGTTCCTTGGTGCCTGGTACGTTCCGCTCGGACGCGAAGTGCCTGACTTAGTATTACCTGGTTGCGAATACCTTTGGTTGTTATCAGTTGGTTGGGTACTTTTATTTGCCGGAGGTGCTACTCTTGTATTGTTCTGCTCGCTGCCCGATGGTTGAGTGCTCCTGTATTTGGGAGTGGTATATTCCTGCCCCGAGCGTGGTCGGTTATAGTCAGGTGAAGTATAAGTCTGTGTGTTGCGGCTGTTAGCGGCATTACTCTTGTTTTCGCCGCTTGCATTCTGGTTGGTGCGGTTTGGCGACGAATATTGATACTGCCGCTGTGGTTGAGTTGTGGTAGCCGGACGTTGAGTAGTGTTAGCCGGACGTTGGGTTGTTGTAGCAGGCTGGCTGCTGCGATTCTCGTTGGTAACTGTGCCGGCGTTTTGTCCCCTGGCATTTGGGTTTGTAGTGGCTCCGGTTGAGCCGTTCCTTGCATCCTGAGGTATTGCTGAACCGCTGTTCAGACTTCCTCTTGCTTCATCGTTTATTTGAGTTGCGCCGCGTGTTTCAGTTACTGGAGTTGATCGTACATCGGGAGTGGTGGATGATCCGCCACCGCGGGTGTCATTTATGGAAGTTCCGGTTCTGCCTGCCTGAACGCTTTTTTCAGTCCTTTCGGCTGAACTCATGCTTGTGCTTCGTGCACTGCTGCCCGAAGAACCGACAGATCCGCGATGACCGTAATAGGAGGAGTATCCGTTGTACGGATCGTATGGATATCCGTTTGATCCATCGTAATAGCCATTATTGTAACCGTAGTAGTAGTCGTTATAACCGTATCCGTAACCATAGCCGTATCCATAACCATAACCGTAATATGGGTATCCGTACCATGAATCATACCACGACCCATAATAGGGAGAGTATCCGTAGCCATAATATGGGTAATAACCTCCATAGCCGAAATTCAGACTGAATCCGAAATTCCATGGACTTGGATCATACCAGTAAGGATTGGTATAGTAATCGCTGTAGTAATCATTTGATACATAAGAACCATCGAACCTTTTTATGCGAGTGGCATACGAATAATCATAAAAATCATCCGTATCGTAGGTCATGTTCTCATTAACTATGGTGTCGGGCGCATAATACTGCCCGTCATCGTAATACGTATTATCCGCGTTGGAACTCTGATTGCTGCCCTGATCATTGTTTTGCGCATATGAATCCACATTTGACGCAGCCGGTTTTACAACAAGGGTTTGTTTTTTCTCCGGTTGCTGTTTCGGTGAGTAATATACGTCGTCGTATCCGCCTGACTGATATTGGGTTGTGCATGCAGATAAGGCAAACAATGTTGCGCCGATGATTAAAATGTATTTCATAATGACCTCCTTCGTGTTAAAGCTTTCCGAGAAGCTTGTTTTGTGCTTACAGTGCGATAATTTTTGTAATTTCGCAAACTATAAACACACTGAAAAGCACAATTATCATACCACAATTTACAAAATGGCAAAAGATTTCACTACAAGAGAAGAGAATTATTCGCAATGGTATAACGACCTGGTAATCAAAGCTGATTTGGCCGACAATTCCGCAGTACGCGGATGTATGGTCATTAAACCTTATGGTTATGCAATATGGGAGAAGATTCAGCGGGCACTTGATGATATGTTCAAGGAAACAGGGCATAGCAATGCTTATTTTCCGCTTTTTATACCAAAATCATTTTTCAGCAAGGAAGCTTCGCATGTGGAAGGTTTCGCCAAAGAGTGTGCCGTAGTTACTCATTACCGCTTAAAAAATTCGCCCGATGGAAAGGGTGTTATCGTTGATCCTGATGCTAAACTGGAAGAAGAACTTATTGTTCGTCCTACGTCCGAAACCATAATATGGGATACTTACCGTACATGGATTCAGTCGTACCGCGATTTACCCATACTCGTTAACCAATGGGCTAATGTGGTTCGCTGGGAAATGCGTACCCGTTTGTTCCTGCGTACAACTGAATTTTTATGGCAGGAAGGTCATACCGCACATGCAACCGAAGCCGAGGCTATTGAAGAAACAGAAAAAATGATGAATGTGTATGCCACATTTGCCGAAAACTGGATGGCAATGCCGGTACTGAAGGGTGTAAAATCACCAAACGAACGTTTTGCCGGCGCCGTCGAAACTTATTGCATCGAAGCTTTGATGCAGGATGGAAAAGCACTACAGGCCGGGACTTCGCATTTCCTCGGGCAAAATTTCGCTAAAGCGTTCGACGTTCAGTTCCTGAGCAAGGAGAATAAACTGGATTATGTGTGGGCGACTTCATGGGGTGTTTCAACCCGTTTGATGGGAGCACTTATTATGTCGCATTCCGATGATCACGGATTGGTTCTGCCTCCAAAACTGGCACCTATTCAGGTTGTTATCATACCGATTTATAAAAACGACGAGCAACTTGCCCTTATTTCAGAAACTGTTAATCCGATAGTAAAAAATCTTAAAGCCCTCGGAATAAGTGTAAAATATGACGACCGGAATACCCAGAAACCCGGATGGAAATTTAATGAATATGAGTTCAAAGGCGTTCCGGTACGACTGGCAATTGGTCCCCGCGATCTCGAAAATGGAACTGTAGAAGTAGCCCGCCGCGATACACTCGAAAAATCGGTGTACCAGATCACTGACATTGAGCATAAAATCAGTCATTTGCTCGACAGCATTCAGGAAAACCTTTATCAGAAAGCGTATGATTTCCGCGAATCAAATACTTTTGTTGCCGATACATGGGAAGAATTTGTTAATATCCTCGACGATAAAGGTGGTTTTATTTCAGCTCACTGGGATGGCACATCCGAAACGGAACAACGTATTAAAGATGAAACCAAAGCTACTATCCGCCTGATTCCGATTGATGGGAAAATGGAAGAAGGAAAATGTATCCTGTCAGGAAAACCTTCGAAGCAACGAGTGATTTTTGCCCGTTCGTACTAGCGTTTTCTTTGGTAATGATGTTATTTTCAGCCGGGATGCAGCGCAATTTGCACTGAAGCAATTGTAACCATCTGTGGTTTCGTTAAAAAACTCATTCTGAATATACCTTATAATATGTCCTTACGCTCTTTAGGAATTATTCCGGCCCGATATGCTTCGAGCCGGTTTCCCGGCAAACCGCTAGTGATGATCGGAGCGAAAAGCATGATCATGCGCGTATATGAGCAAGCATACAAAAGTGCTGCACTGAATAAAGTAATAGTAGCAACTGACGACGAACGCATTTATAATCATGTGCGCAATTGTGGTGGTGAAGTTATGATGACATCCGAGAAACATGTTTCAGGAACTTCACGCATTGGTGAGGTGGTTGATAAACTTACTGCCTCCGAAAACGAACATTTTGATGTGATAGTGAATATTCAGGGTGACGAACCGTTTATTGATCCTTCGCAGATAGACCTTGTAGTTTCACTATTTCTTCGCCAGGACGTTCAGATAGGTACATTGATCAGGAAAATATCGGATAACGATGATGTTTCAAATCCTAATGTTGTGAAAGTGGTGGTTGATCATACAGGTAAAGCATTATACTTCAGTAGATCACCTATCCCATTCTTACGGGAAGTGCCCCGTGATAGCTGGTTCAGCCATCACGAATATTTCCGGCATATTGGTTTATATGCTTTCAGGAGTGAAGTTTTAAACGCAATTGTTCGTTTGCCAGCATCAGGCTGTGAAATGGCCGAATCGCTCGAACAACTGCGGTGGCTGCATCATGGCTACAGCATATATACCGCGCTTACTGAAATTGAGACAATTGGCATTGATGCTCCTGAGGATTTGCTGAAACTTACTAACAATGCTTGATATTTCAGGCACGAATGTAGTATCTTAGCACATCAAAAAAGCAAAAGAATTTAATGATAGCACGGCACATAGCTGATTTACTTTATCACCATGAATGTGTGATAGTTCCGGGGTTAGGCGGTTTCATAAAAGCCTCTAATCCGTCACGGATTTTACATACAACGCACGAATTTTTCCCTCCTTCAGGCAGTGTTGCGTTCAATGCCGGGCTTTCAGGTAATGACGGCCTGCTGGCAAATTATATTGCATCAGTTGAAAATATTTCTTACGCGGATGCCCTTATCAAGATCCATCAGTGGGTAGGTAAATGCATCAGCGATTTGAATCATAACGCGCCGGTTACCCTTAGTGGGATTGGCGATATATTCCTGAACAATTCAGGTAATATTGAGTTCGCTCCTTCGGGGCAGGTTAATTTTAACGCGGATTCATTCGGACTTACTGTATTTTTTGCAAAGACCAACGAATCCGACACTATTGTTGTTCCGGATGTTCAGCCACTGAAACGTTCAGCGAAAGCTAAAAATCTGCAGCGCCTCATTCCTGAAACATTGAAATGGGCTGCCGTGCTTGCACCTTTTATCGCTTTTGCTTTATGGGGTTCGTTTAAAGGCAATGTTGTTGAAAATTACGTTCATAACTATACAGGTATGTATTCGTGGATGAGGTCAACCCCCGGTAAAACTGCACCGGTAAAAATAACTTCTCTTCCGCAAAGTTCTGATACTTCAACTGCGGAAACAGCGCAATTACCGGCAGCTTTCCTTGCCAGCGAAAATATTTCCTTCGATCCAGGCATGGTTTCTTATGCTGAACTGGCTAAATATGACATCACGATTGGTGATACTGTTCCTGTATTAAATACCGAATCCGTATCCGAAAATTTGAATTATCACATCATAGGAGGTGCTTTCCGCGATCATAATAATGCATTGAAACTTATTGCCATGCTGAAGGAACAAGGTTATCCGGCTAAAGTTGTGGATACAACAGCAGGAGGTCTTTACGTAGTTAGCATGACCGGTTTCAGCGATTTGACCAATGCAAAAAAACGGCTCTCCGAAATAAAAAAGGCCGGATTCACAGCTTCCTGGATATTGAAAAAATACAGAGGCTAATTCTATATCCTGCTTTCAGGCACGGATTTTTTTTAAATAGATTTTTACTAAAATACTTTACCCTTGGCAAAGAGGAAACTTCAGCGTTTTGCTGAAAATGCAACTTTTAATCATTTCTTTCAGCCCTTATGGGAGGAACTCGCTGCAGGATTCCCGCTTCGTGGAAAATGGAATTCCGATTTCTTCGGCAACAATAACCCGGTTATTATTGAAATGGGTTGTGGCAAAGGCGAATACACTGTTGATTTATCGGATAAATACCCCGGGCGAAATTTTATCGGAATCGATAAAAAAGGTGCCCGGATGTGGCGTGGAGCCAAAACCAGTAGTGAGGATCAACGGGAAAATGTTGCTTTTGTACGTACACGCGCCGAAAATATCTGCCTGGTTTTTGGTCCCGCTGAAGTGGATGAAATATGGATAACATTTCCCGAACCCCAGCCTAACAGTCCCCGCCACAGCAAACGCTTTACTTCGCCTGAATTTATTAACCGCTACCGGAAGCTGCTTAAACCAGGTGGAATCATACACCTGAAAACCGATAGTGACCTGTTTTATACCTACACGCTCGAAGTAATAAGCGAGGGAGGCCACGAACTTCTTTATTCCAATAATGACCTTTATGCTCATCCCTCTGACCCTGAAATAAAGGACGTAGTTGATGTGCAAACTCACTACGAGAAAATATGGCTGGCGCAAGGTTTTACTATCAAATATTTGCGATTCAGGCTTAAAGAGGAATAGCCGGCAATCAGCCGTAACAAAAACCTGAGTTTGCGCTGAAAATTCATTTTAAAACGAAAATTCTATGCCCGGGGATATCTCATTTTTCGAAAAAGTATATGCAGTAGTCGAATTGATTCCTTACGGAAGGGCAACTTCCTATGGAGCTATTGCGCGCTATCTCGGTACCGGGGGATCATCGCGGATGGTTGGGTGGGCCATGAATGCATCGCATCAGATGTTGCAGCATATTCCGGCACACCGAGTAGTGAACCGAAATGGCTTGCTCACAGGTAAACAACATTTTGGTGGCCAGGATACCATGCAGCAACTTCTCGAAAGTGAAGGAATTCAGATTGTTAATGATCAGATTGTTAATTTCAAAACAGTTTATTGGGATCCTTCGGAGGAATTGGAGTTGTGAGGGCTTTGTTGGGGCAGACAAGGGGAGAAGGAGAAGGGCGACAAGGAGAGGGGCGACAAGGAGAAAAAAGTTAATCCGATTCTGGTTTCAAACCAAAGAAATCATCAAAGTTAAATCCTTTTAATAATAGATTCTTTCGGTTACTCATATAAAATTGCTTTATCTGATCGATTGAAACTACCGACGTTATACCATAATTGATATCTT
>CAZBZA010000058.1:4433-13138 GCA_964495865.1 uncultured Lentimicrobiaceae bacterium | reverse complement strand
ATCCCGACGGTGAGGATAAACCTAACAAAAAATACTACGATCCGCGCAAATGGCTAAACGAAGCACAGAAATCACTGGTACTGCGTGTTAAAGAAGCATTTACAGATCTCAACTGCATCGACAGGAACTAATCCTGAAGCAATATACTTAAATTAAAAAAGCTCCTTAACGGAGCTTTTTTAGTTTTTGGGAAGCTGCTTTATTCATTCCTGATTTTATCACCTTGATTAAAAAGCGCTATGTTTAAAGATCAAACGTTAAGCGATTTCCCTACTTGCCATTTGTACCGAAATACTTATCATGAATAGCTTTCATTGTTAACCGCGTAAGGGGTTTTGTAATGAAGTCAAGAACAGAGCCCAGTGCTTTTGCTTTTGCTTTCTCCTCAGGATTATCCGATGTGGTAAGCATAACAATTATAGCACGGCTCTGCTGTTCCTTATCCAGTTTATTGTATTCCTGTACAAATTCCCATCCGTTCATTGCAGGCATATTGATATCCAGAAGGATAAGATCCGGATGAATATTTTCAGACTTATCAAGTTTCAGGTATTCCAAAGCATCAATTCCTGATGTTTTTATAACAATAACAATATCAGCCAGGTTGCTTTTCCGGATCTCACGTTCATGATAAAAATTATCATCCGGGTTGTCGTCAACCAGCATGATACATTTAAGCTTGTTTTTCATATTTTCAATTTTGGTATTGTGAAATGAAATGTTGTCCCTTGCCCCGGAATTGATTCAATCCAGATTTCCCCGTTATGCAAAAGAATTATTTTTTTACAATTGGAAAGCCCTATTCCGTTTCCTTCAAATTCGGGGCTTGTATTTATTCGTTGAAAAATCTCAAAAACCCTTCCAAAGTAAGCAGGATCGATACCTATGCCATTGTCCTGAACCGAAAACTGCCATTTCCCGTTTGCTTTCTCAGACCAGATTCTGATCATTGTTGGTATTCCAATATGCCTGAATTTCAGCGCATTTGAAATAATATTTTGGAATACCTGCCTGATTTCAGATTCAAATACATGTAATTTAGGCATTTTACCTACTTCAATAACTGCATTTGCGGTTTTTACAGCTTTATCCAGATCAGCTATTACGTCCTTTATCAACAGGCCTATATCAACACTCACAAGGTTAACATTTTTACCCAGCCGCGAAAAGCTTAACAAGGATTTAACCAACATGATCATCCTTTTGGTAGCATTGTCAATTGACCGTAGATACCTGCGGGCATTATCATCCAATTGATCGCTGTACTCCTCTTCAAACACCTGAATATAATTTGAAACGGTTCGAAGAGGTTCCTGTAGGTCGTGGGAAGCGATATACGCAAATTGCTCCAGCTCCTTGTTCTGTTTTTTTAGTAAATCTTCCTGGAATTTACGTTCCGAAATATCGATTATGGTGGCTAAAACCATTGAGCCTTCAGATGTTTCTATTGGAATCAGGTCTAATTGAACCTCTACTTCCATGCCCGATTTCCGAAGGGCAAACACATCACTTTTTATACTCAACGGGCCTTTGCTCAGTTTCTGTAATAATGCATGCCTGTGAGTGAAAAAATATTTGCGCGAGCGCCCTGAAATCAGAATTTCGAGTTTACGGCCTAACAACTCATTCCTGCAATAACAAAAGAGTTTTTCGGTATGAGCATTAACAAAAGCGATTTTCCCTTTACAATTAATTAAAACCATTGCATAGGGAGCCGACTCTACAACAAGCCTGAATTGTGCTGCTGCTTTTTCGAGCTCAGCGTTGGCAATGCTCAATTCGATAGCACGCTTTTCTTTTTCCTGGTTTTGAAATACCAGCTCCGTATTGGCAATAATTAGCTCTGCAGCACGCTTTTCCCTCTCGCTGTTTTGAAATGTAAGTTCCCTGTAAACACGGCTCAACTCGTCCATAATGATTTTTCCTAACGTTTAAGAAAATGTAATCTGTTCAGTAATTATGCAATGTAACGGGAGATACTATGCATAATAACCATGCGTATATCTGTTTCTTTTCGCAGTATACTTTAACTCAAATTGCCATTATGATGTGGTTAAAGAGTCAAAGTAATTATTTATCAGGGTAAACCTCGATTTGGCTAAAGAGGTAAAATCCGGATGTATGGATCTTCCCTGAAATATATTCCCTATTAGTCTGATCTGATTGTATTGAATCATTTTCCCGGAAATATAATTACAGAATTATAATGCAAAGTTGTACCTTTCCCTTTGAAGAAGTATTACATAACTTCATGAAAGAATTATATAATTCATACTTTTACAACAGTATCTGGTACAACAGTATCTGAGCAATTTCATTATTAGATGAAGTCCTTAAATCTGAAACCAGAAGCAGATACTCAGCTAAAAACCTGAGCGATCCGGATTAATTTAATCGTAAAGCGATCATAAAAAAACGAGGCTACTCAGGAAAGTCAGCCTCGTTAGCAAAAAATATTCTTTTGGGTTACCTCGTCGAAACCTGCATCGTTTCGAATGGATTGATACTGAGTACCGGGAAAGGTGAATTATTCACCATTTGTTGCGCATATGGCCCTACAAGCAGGTTAAACGGACTGGTTTCCTGCTCGGTCATAATACTGATAAGGTTAGCCCTTACGCGTTTGGCATAATCTATTGTGCCGGTCGTTAGGTTATCGCAGCTCAGTGTATCACGGTGAAATTTAATTCCCTCATCCTCCAGATATTCACAAACCTGATCTGTATATCCATCAACTCTTTTCTGAATCGATTTGTACTTGGATGCATAAATGGAGAGAACATAAATTTCGGATTCAAAGAGCCTGGCAAGGTATGCGGTAAAGGGTACTTTCTGGCGTGTATCGAGCGTGCTGTCGATAGGCATAAGTATAACCCTCATTTCGTGCTTGGCATCAATACCGGCACGTAAAGTAATAACAGGGCAGGGAGCAACCGATATCAGTTTATTGGCGTTGCTGCCGATCCAGAATTGTTCAAAACCAGATACGCCATGGGTTCCCATAACAATGCAAAGGCTTTCCATCTCTTTGGCCTCATCTATTATCTCGCGATAAACTTTACCTTCCCTAATCACAAAATCAATATGCGAATCAGGAAGTAAAGAAGCATATTTTTCTACCAGCTTACCGAACTGTTTCCTGATTTCATCAATCAGATCGGCAGATGTGTCGGAATAAATGGTTGTTTTGGTAACACTTGGATTGTTCACCCAAATCATATGAACATCCAAAACACCTCGCGATGCAATTGAAACAGCATGTTCAAGCGCATTTATTGAACAGTCGGAGAAATCAATTGCAGCAATAATATTGGCCATATAATTAGTATATTATAGGTTTGACACAATTTTAGGGTTGGCTAAGATAACGAAAAGCACAGGGCAAAGCAAGTAGTTTTTATTTGATTGTTAAAATTAACGACAAAATCTTATTTAAAGTATGTGTGTATTTATATAAATTTCTGAAACCCAGAAAAAAAAGCATCAGATATTGGGAAACACTCAGTTATTTATTCTATATGAGTTTAACGATTTGAAATCAGAAACAGCGAATTTTAATAAGTAATAGGATTTATTGCGTAGTTCCTATGGCAGCTAAAAGGGTGTTATGATTTCAATATTCCTCAATTTATTTTACCACTTCACTCTTACAATAATCATTATATCTGATTGCAGCATTCCTTCCGACTGTATTGAGAAAAGCTCAATATGCAGCCGGGCTGACTATAATTGTACAATTTTATCTTTTACAGGAAATGAATTCGGGTAATCTGTTGCTATCTTTTTTTGAAAACCAACAGCCTCAATCAGCGAGCGGAAATTTCCGACCCGCACACGGTAATAGGGTTCTTTATAAGAAAGGTAAGGCTTTGCTTCGGGATAAAGTGTTTCAAATTCATCTTTTACCGATGCTGCTTTATTTTTCGAATTGCTTCCCGAATCGAAAAATATCTGAACCCGGTAGCCGTCAATTTCCGAATTATTGACACTCATTTTCCGGTACTGTTCAGCAAGTTGGGTTATTTTTTCATCCTGAATTACTTCAATGGTTCCCGGAGTTGCAATAAGTTCCTGTGCAATACCATCCCCGGCAAAAAACAACAGCGCTATACAAGCAGTGAAAACAAATCTGAACATTCCAAAAAAAACTTTTACAGTGTAAGATTGTCGTTAGGATGTAAGGTAAGGACCGGCACCGGCGAATAGTTCACCAGCTGCTGAGCAAAGGGTCCCAGAAGGATTGAACTTGCCTGATCCTGAACGTCGGTCATGATAGCAATCAGGTCGGCATCCACCAATCGGGCATGTTCAATAATATCGGCAGCTATTTTTTCGCTGTTAATACTATCCACAATATAATTAACACCCAGGGAATCGAGATGATTTTTGACTTTCGCAACATTACTGTCCACTATTTTCTGCATCGACTTTAGTCCGCTCGAATTTAATGCCAGAATATTTATATCAGCACCAGTTTCCTTTGCCAGGTCAGCGGTAAAAGCTACTTTTTGCAATGTTTTCGAAGTGTGATATACAGGTAGTAATATCTTACGGTATCCCCTGTTTTTGTTGTAGTTATATTTAACCGTTATAACAGGGCACGAAGCACTCGATACAATACGATAGGCATTGGTTCCGATCCAGAATTCCTCGAACCCGGATGATCCATGAGCGCCAACAATAAGCAGGCAGGAATCATTTTGCTTTACAAAAGTTGCGAGTTCCTGGTATACACGGCCTTTTCGCACTTTCGCGTAAAGCTTTCCGTTTACCAACTTATCTTTATACGTCGCAAGCAACTCATCGAGGTTGCTTTTCGCTTCGCTGCGAAACTCTTTCGACTCGTTAGGAAAACCAACCTCATTACCGCTTACAGTATCTACCCATACCATGTTAACGTTTACATGAGTAAGGTTGGCAAGTTCAATTGCATACTCCAGGGCATGAACCGAACCTTTTGAAAAATCGATAGCTACTACTATGTCTTTCATGGCCAAATGATATTTAAATTCTCTGCTAAAGTATAAAGAATAATCAATAAGCGGATGTTTCCTGCTGTGTTATTTAAGATAAAATAATTCCTTACCGCTAAAGGCTTAAAGCTTAGCTGCCAAAAACATTATAATTCCGCCGCATAGGAACCTTTTTTATAACTTTGCTGCTTACTCAATAAAATTTATGTCAATAAACAAAAACCTTGATGCGGCTCCGGATCATCTGTCTCCTGCCGAAAAAGAAATCGAACAGGTTCTTCGCCCGCTCGATTTTGGCAGTTTTGCAGGGCAGCCCGGTGTTGTTGAAAACCTGAAAGTTTTTGTTGCTGCCGCTTCAATGCGCGGCGAAGCCCTCGACCATGTGCTGCTGCATGGACCTCCGGGATTGGGAAAAACTACCCTTTCCAATATTATTGCCAACGAAATGGGCGTGGGCATCCGTATCACCTCCGGACCGGTACTCGATAAACCAGGCGACCTGGCCGGACTGCTTACCAACCTGGAAACCAACGATGTACTTTTTATCGACGAAATTCACCGGCTTAGCCCTGTAGTGGAGGAATACCTTTATTCGGCCATGGAGGATTTCAAAATCGATATCATGATCGAATCGGGGCCAAATGCACGCAGTGTGCAAATTACCCTCAATCCGTTTACGCTTATCGGGGCTACAACCCGGTCGGGATTGCTTACTGCGCCTTTACGCTCAAGGTTTGGAATAAATTCGCGGCTTCAGTATTACGATGCCGAAACGCTTAAAAAAATCATAATCCGCTCAGCCGGAATTTTAAAAGTGCCGCTTCACGATGATGCCGCTATGGAAATATCGCGTCGCAGCCGTGGCACACCGCGTATTGCTAACCTTTTATTACGCCGCCTGCGCGATTTTGCGCAAATAAAAGGCACCGGAACTATCGATCTTGCCATTGCACAATATGCCCTGGCTGCTTTACAGGTCGATAAAAACGGCCTCGACGAAATGGATAACCGCATCCTCAGCACTATTATTCAGAAATTCAAAGGAGGACCCGTAGGGCTTACCACCATTGCTACTGCCGTTGGCGAAGACTCAGGAACTATCGAAGAAGTGTATGAACCTTTCCTTATCCAGGAAGGGTATATGATGCGGACACCGCGCGGCCGTGAGGTTACTGAAAAAGCGTATGCACACCTCGGGAAATACAAAGGCCCGGCCGACGGTCAGCTTTTTTAAAAAAAAATCCTGCACGCAATTATTTCTTATGACAGATCCAGGGCAAATAGCTGCTTACATTAAATCATTGGCTGTTGAGCTTGGTTTTGATGCATGTGGAATTGCCGCTGCCGAACCTCTTACACAGGAAAAAGAACACCTCGACGATTGGCTCGCAAAAAGCTACCATGCCGGCATGCATTATATGCCGAAACATGCCGACAAACGCCATGATCCGGCAAAACTGGTCGAAAATGCCCGTTCCGTTATTGTTTTTCTATATAATTACTCTCCCGATCCAAATCTGAAGTGGACCACTGATTACCATATTTCCAGTTATGCGTATGGCGCTGATTATCATGATATCATCCGCGAAAAGCTTAACATCATAATTGAAAAACTAAAGCAGAAAATACCCGCAATTGCCATCAGGGGATTTGTTGATTCGGCCCCGGTACTCGAACGTGCCTGGGCTACCCGCGCCGGATTGGGCTGGATAGGCAAAAACAGTATGCTTATCAGCAAAAGCAAAGGTTCGTACTTTTTTATAGCCGAAATAATTACCGACCTCGAATTGGAATACGATATTCCGATGGGTGGCAATTACTGTGGCGATTGCAGCCGTTGCATGGATGCATGCCCTACACAGGCAATAACCGATTTGCGGGTTGTAGATGCAAACCGGTGTATTTCATATCAGACCATTGAAAACAAAGGAGATATTGATCCGTCTCTGTTAGGGAAATTCGAAAACCGGATTTTTGGCTGCGATATCTGCCAGCAGGTTTGTCCGTGGAACCGCTTTTCCACTCCCCATCAGGAGCCTGCTTTTACCCCGGCGGAGGAATTGCTGCATCTTACTAATCAACAGTTTGAAACCATGGATAATGAACTATTTAATAAATTATTCCGCAAATCGGCCCTTAAAAGAACTAAATTTGGCGGACTGAAGCGCAACATTGAATTCGTGAAAGCGAAAAACTAATCTTTCAGGTACAATACTTTACTCTATGCCACATACAAAGCAAAACCAACTTAAAGTTGATATCCGTTCCGAAATAGGAAACCTTGAAGCAGTAATTCTTCACACTCCCGGACCGGAAGTCGAAAACATGACTCCCGAAAGCGCTCAAAAAGCTTTGTACAGCGACATCCTTAACCTGCCTGTTGCATTGAAGGAATATAACCAGTTTAAAGGTTTTCTGTCGAAAGTTACTAAAACATACCAGGTTAAAGAGCTTCTCGAAACCGTAATGCTGAATCCGCAACACCGGACTGAACTTATTGAAACTATTATCAAAAAAGAGAGACTTCAGCCGGGTGTTGGCAGCAGTCTGTCGGATTTTAAACCCGAAAAACTCGCAACAGCGCTTATCGAAGGCGTTGAGCTGAAAAAGGACAATCTCACCCGTTTTTTAGCAAAAGAACGGTATGCGCTTGAGCCACTCCACAATTTCTTCTTCACCCGTGATGCTTCAGTAGCCATGCTCGACCGTGTGCTTATCAGCCGCATGGCAAGTCGGATCCGCGATCGCGAAACATTGATTATGGATACCATTTTCAGGAACCATCCTGATTTTGGAGTTAAAACCATTCAACCTGAACACAGTCAGCATTTTTGTAAGGATTTCAGTTTCGAAGGCGGCGATTTCCTCGTTGCCAGGGAAGATATTTTACTTATTGGTACCGGTGGCCGTACCACATCGCAAGGTATTGATTTTATACTTGAATATTACCGCCACAAAAAAGTACAGCGGCACATTATCGTACAGGAACTACCCTACGAACCCGAGTCGTTTATCCATCTTGATATGGTTTTCACCTTCCTCGACCGCAACCAGTGCATGATTTACGAGCCGCTTATCCTTCAGCCTAACCGCTACCTTACCATTCATATTAATATTGATAACGGAAATGTAAAATCCATTCGCGAGGTGGATAATATTCCTTCGGTACTTAAAGAGCTTGGCATGGAAATGGAAACACTATACTGCGGTGGCCGGCGCAACAGTATGATACAGGAGCGCGAACAATGGCACAGCGGGGCAAACTTTTTTGCCGTTGCTCCCGGAAAAGTTATTGGCTACGGACGAAATGTAAATACCATTGAAGAAATGAACCGCCATGGCTATGCAGTACTAAAAGCCAACGATGTAATTAACAATAAAGTGGATATTAACAATTATAACAAATATGTTGTAACTATTGATGGATCAGAACTTTCGCGAGGCGGCGGCGGATGCCGGTGTATGACAATGCCGGTAAGGAGGAAGGCGGTGGAGTGGTAGTCGGATGGGACAAGGGGAAGGGAGACAAGGAGAGGGGGTGACAAGGCGAGGGGAGACAAGGGGACAAGAGACAAGGCGAGGGGCGAAATGGCGAGGGGAAATGGGGTGAAGGGCGATAGGGAACTGATGAAAAAGTAATTGAATCGAATTATATTGAGTACACTAATTGCAATTGAAATTGAAATGAGAAATATTTATCAAGTGTTGTAAAAAAACAACATTATTTAGCTA
>CAZBZA010000058.1:0-4333 GCA_964495865.1 uncultured Lentimicrobiaceae bacterium | reverse complement strand
AATTGAAATGAGAAATATTTATCAAGTGTTGTAAAAAAACAACATTATTTAGCTATTTTTGTTGTATTAAAACAACATATTATGCAAAACCTTTATAGATATTCATCGAGCCTGATCACGGATAGTGATCTGCGTTTTAAACGATATCTTTTCAACCAGATTGATTGGAACGACAGGTTAATAGGGATTACCGGTGCCAGGGGAATAGGGAAAACCACACTTTTACTCCAACGCATAAAGCAATCTTTTGGTACAAGCGAGGAAGCCCTATATGTTTCGCTGGATAACTTTTATTTTCTTAAAAAAAGTCTTTTCGACCTGGCAGAAGAATTCTCCGTAAATGGCGGAAAATTCCTGTTTATTGATGAAGTACACCGTTATCCGACATGGTCATCAGAGATAAAAAATATTTATGATACTTTCCGGAACCTGAAAATTGTATTTTCCGGATCATCAGCATTACAGATTTTCAAAGCTGAGGGCGATCTGAGCCGCAGAGCTTCGATGTACAAGCTTAGCTCAATGTCGCTTCGCGAATATATTGAGTTAGCTCATAATGTGGTGTTCCAAAGCTATACTCTATCAGAATTACTTGAACACCATATAGATATAGCTTCGGAAATTACAACACGAATAAAACCCTTGCCAATATTCAAAGATTATCTGAAAGGTGGGTCCTATCCATTCTATCTCGGTTCATCAGCAAGCTTTCACCAGCGATTGTTGAGTACCGTAAATGTAATTATCGAAAACGATCTTATGGCGATTGAGCATTTTTCTTATACCACACTGGTACATTTGCGCAGGCTATTAGCACTTATTGCCGACAGTGTTCCTTTCAAGCCTAACATATCGGAATTAAGCCGCAAAACCGGAATAAGCAGGGATATATTACTAAGGCTCATTGATTTACTCGAAAAATCAGAATTGCTTATTTCACTACGTCAGGATTCATCCCCAACAGGATATCTTACAAAGCCGGAAAAAATATACTTAAACAACACTTCACTTCTATATAGTCTGACATTAAACCAAAATCCGGAAACCGGCACTTTGAGGGAAACTTTTTTTGTGAATCAGTTAAGAGAAAATCATTTGGTTAACCTGCCAAAGAAAGGAGATTTTATTGTGGAAGGTAAATTTGTGTTCGAAGTAGGAGGCAGAAGTAAAACAACGCAACAGATTGCTGATCTGTCTGAAGCTTTTATAGTCCAGGATGATATTGAGGTCGGATACAGAAACAGAATACCACTTTGGCTTTTTGGCTTTTTGTATTAGGTTCAATATCAGTGTTACTCGCACTAATTCACCGAGAGCAGCCCATTCGCGTGGATTAAAAATCCAGCACCCCGAAGCCGTGGCTTCAGGATAATGGAATATATAGTTTCAACACATTTAATGAATTTCTTTTCCAATGGAATTCATAAAGATTGAAGTAATTTAGTGAGCAAAGGAAAAAGTTACTGACACCACGCGAAAGGATTCGCGCAGGAGCAGGGGGCAATTTGATAATGGAGTAAAAAACATTTTACCATTGTTGTAAACAAACAACATTATAAGACTTTGTATGTTGTTTAAAAACAACATTTTAAAAATCTTCACTTGCCCATAAACGTTTCTTCTGAAGCTTTCGTAACAGATTAATCAATGAATGACAATAATCTTACGGGCAAATACTTGTTTCCTATTGCTGCCTCTAAGAATATAAATACCATTGGGCAAATTCCGCAGATCAATTTTAAGTTCATCCATATTTGAATTTGCGCTGATTAATTTTTCGCCTCCTGTACTGAAAATTGAGAAATCAGTAAAAGTACCTGCTGGTAATCCTTTAATAGTCACTTCTTCATCAGCAGGATTAGGGAAAACTTGTAAATCAGCATCCACTGAATATTCAGGACTCGAAACCCAGAAGAACGGGATAGTATATGAAACACTATCACTTCCAAAAGCATTAGTGCCTTTGTGAAAAACTGTATAGTAGCCCGGCTGCTGATAGATATGCATTGGGTTTTCCTCATTGGAATAGCCTCCGTCACCAAAATCCCAAAAATAAGTGTCGACGCATGTGGAAAAGCTTTCGAAATAAACCGTATCCAGTTTTTGCACTGGAGCATACATATTTACATAAGGCTGGGGATTGTAATCAATGTTAATTGTATCGTATGATACTCCACAACCAGGTACAGTGCACTCAACTACATACTGAAGGTTAGCTGTGTCGAAAAGTGCCAGGTAAGGATTGCGTATGAATGGATCACTAAGCCCTGTTTCCGGCGTCCAGTGGTAAGAGGCGTTTGTATGATAGGTCGAGTTCAGCGTCACGGTCCATCCGCACCAGAAAGTAGGCATATTGTTCGCTATTTCAATCTGGAAAGGTTGAGTTTGGATGCTAACAGAATCAACTATACCCAGCACCGAGTTATGCAGGTACCATGTCATATTACCACAGGCAGTAACAGCAGTATAGGCTGAGTCAGGGTTTTGAATACAGGTATCCGGTGTCCACCAGTTTGTACCGGTAGCAGGCAGGCTGCACAAATTCAGGTAGAGTTGTTCGCCACAGGGAACATTAATGATATTGTTTGAACTGTCGGAACAGATAACTATTTCGTTTGCGCCTATAGCTGGCGGGTTCTTTCGCTTATTCCCAAGCAAATCGTACTCAGGGGCATCGCTCCATCCTTTTCCCTGCAGGATTGGGTTGGTTGCTACTCCTGTTCTGTTAATGTCGTAAACCGGATCATAACTTACTGAAGTCGTATCATAAAAGCAGTAGGTGAGCGGGTAGTAATTGTTGTGTGAAATATTCGATTTGTTATTCTCAACTCCACGGCAAAAATTATTGTCATGGACTTGTATATCACCGTATTCCTTCCATAAATAGGCACCCTCAATAAAATTATTGTAACTGATGTTGGAATGATGTCCTCTGCCAACGAGGCACCCTCCTACAAATACATTATTTTGTATCACATAATCCCAGTATCCGGTATAAACATCCCCATAGTTAAGGTCGCCATATAAAATATTCCGGTCAAAGTGAAGTACTTTATTAAAAGCCAGGAAAACATCACCCATTATTGTATTACCACTCATTGTAATGTTATAAGGAGCAGTCGGGTTCAATGTACCGGCAAAATAATTGTCAATATATTTGACATTAGCAGTAGTTACAGGATTACCCGAAGTAACTAACTGTGTCAGAAATTTGTTCCCTTTAAAATACCTTGAAGAAATATGAACTATGAACTCGCTTTCGAAAGTATTATCAAGAACAGAATCTGCGAGACCAATGTTGAATTCATCACCAAACATATTGTTTCCTTTAATAACTTCGGCATTCATCGAATCGATTCGTACCTTACCAAAAAAAGTATTGTTGAATAGGTTTACCTTATTATACAGCCACGTTTCTAGCGCGTAACTGTTGATTGAATTTACTGTGCAGTTTTGTATAGTGAGTGAACCGAACTCATTAGAAGCATAAATGCATTCCCCTGGTGAACTGATGCTGCAATTACTTAGTGTGATGCTTGAATATGATCCCTGGTTTATCCAAAAGTGCCTTATGTTAATTGTACCATCAAGTATAATATTTTGGTGTGTGGAATGGATTATACAGTTGCTGATAAAAATATTCTCTGATTCAACAAAGTCAATGGCCTTGCTGTACATCGTTGAAACTGTAACTGCCCTCAGGGTGATATTGGAACATTGGTAAAAACTTACACTGCTGTTAAAGACAACATCAGTAGAATCGAGAGTTGAAGAGCGCATCTCGAAAGTGTTGGTTGCTGATGCCCCGCTAATAGCACCGAAAGAAACGCCTTCGTAAGTTCCCGGCAAAAGGGCAAAAACAACATCGTCAGAAATGCCCTGAGCGTATAAATCGGTCATGGCAGCACCCAAAGTTGTATAACTGGCTGATGTATCACCTATTGTATAGTAACCCGAAAGTTGTCCGTAAATTCTGATTTGCAGTAGAATACATAAAAATGCAATGATCAGTGGTTTAAATAATTTCATACGTTTTCTGATATTAGATCTTACAAAGCCGAACACTGATATAATAAAGAAGCTTTGTTTGAATATTATTTTAAAAAAGTTAACACAAAGTTGGATAAAAATAGCATCACATTTACAGAATCTATATATTTTTTTACAAATTTTATCTCTCACCGAAAAAGCATAATTCTAACAATTAGAATGAATCTTATATATTACACTTCTTCGCCCCACTTAAAACCTTCCACTTCAACTCCTGCCAGCGACAAAGCCCTGTTAGTAACCGTTTCAGCAAGTTCTTCCATCGTTTTCGGATGGCTGTAAA
>CAZBZA010000057.1:0-13529 GCA_964495865.1 uncultured Lentimicrobiaceae bacterium | reverse complement strand
TCTGTTGAAAACAAAACACAAAGTTATTCTGGCAACGAAACCAAAGGAATGATTGCTGTTTGGAAACAAATCCCAAATCCCAAATTCCAAGTCCCAAATTCCAAATCCCAAATTCCAAATCCAAAAATCCAAATTTACATTTAACTTCACCTCCTACTTATGCTGACAAAGAACGAGCAAAAAGAACAGAAATCGCGTATAGCAGGCATAGCAGGAACCATTGTGTTTCATGCGTTGTTGTTGCTTTCGTTGTTTTTGCTTGCTCTTCATACTCCTTTGCCGTTGCCGAGTGAAGAAGGCGTTGAAGTGAATCTGGGTTACAGCGATGACGGAATGGGCGATATACAACCCGAAACTCCGGCATTGGCGCCAAGTGCAGCCCCACCTCCGAGCCAGGCCAAAGCGGACGATCAGCTGGTAACCGAAAATAATGAAGAAACCCCGGCAATTGAAAAAATAAAAAAGAAAACAGAGAAAACGCCAACACCTGTAACTAAACCTACGCCAACAGTCGAAAAGCCTAAAGAGCCGACTGTGAACCAGAAAGCATTATACCCAGGTAAGAGCACAAAAACTGCTGACGGCGGCAACCAGGGAATTACAGGAAAACCAGGCGACCAGGGAAAACCTGATGGTACACCCGGCTCACCCAATTACGAAGGTAACGGAGGAAAAGGGAATGGTATTTCCTTTGACCTTGGCGGACGCGGAGCACGAAGTCTGCCTAAACCTACTTACAACTCACCCGAACAGGGAAAAATTGTTGTATCAATAAAAGTAAACCGTGAGGGAAAGGTTACTTATGCCAGTGCCGGGGCAAAAGGCACAACCATTTCCGAAATCAACCTTCGCCAACAGGCTGAAAATGCTGCACGTAAAACCGTCTTTGCACCGGATCCCAACGCCCCTGAAGAACAAAGGGGAACTATCACTTATCTTTTTGTAAAACAGAGATAAGTATATTTTTCTCATCAGAAAACATGTACTTTTGCACATCTGTTAACGGTGGTTATGAAGCCAATAATTTCACTTTATGTTGTTCTGGTACTTTTCCAGTCGCTGATTTTCGGCAACATGGCAAGTATAGAATTACCTGTTAACAATACATATGCTTTTCAGGAAACGATTATTCAAAGCAATACATATCTTGATCCGTTTCTTATTTCGGAGAATAGAGGACTGAATCAAAATCTGTTAATCAAACAAGATTTTGTACCCCAATTATTTACGAATAAATATATAACAGGGAATGCAGCACAATCAACATTTGCTGTCAATAATACTTATTCCGATGTCAATCAGCTAATTACCTCCACTCCGATAATTGTATTACTTGGCGTTTTGCGCATATAGAAAACGATTTTGGTTGCCATATCTGCAATCAACCCAATCCCGAAATTAGTATTTCACAAGTCAACGGGTATTACCATGCCTGGCGCTATGCTGTGCCGGTAATCGTGGTTTACTCAATTTTATAATTATCGAAAAACTCACAAAAAATGAATAACGAAAATCAAAATAAAGCAACAGAAAGCTCATCAAAATTCGCCGGAGCACTGCCTTTCATACTTATTTTTGGCGGAATAACTGTTGCAATGATCCTTATAAAGCTGTTAATGAACCTTTTCAGTTAGGATAGTTCATCTCAGTTATAAAAGTAATTCCTGTTTATCAGCTCAAAAGCCTCGCATTTTGCGGGGCTTTTGATTTATCTCAACTAAAGACCAGCATCATCCGCCGGTTGCTGCCTGATATTTCAAAATAAACCATTTTCATTAATAACTTCTTCAGGTGGTGCTTGAGCCAGGTCCCAAAGTTCAACAATCTTCGAACCGCTGAAAAGAAAGAAATGTACCAGGGCAATACCCGGCTCACCCGGACTTATGATAACTTTTGAATATACTGCCACCCTTTTGCCTTCCTGTATCGCAAACTGTATTTCGAGTTCTTTGGCTGGAAGATTAATAGTGCTTTCTTCCATCGCCTTCTTCAGCGAATCAGCATCGCCCTTAAAATACATATTATGATGCCTGAAATCTGGAGAAACATATAAATCATAGGCTTCACCGACTTTCCCGGTTGCTGTAAGGTATAAAAACTGTATGGCAGCAGTCTTGATATTAGTTACTGGATCTTCCATAATTAAGTTATTGGCGAGTATAAAATTATGTAAAATCGTTGTACTTCGGGCTGTAGATTCCATCGAAAGCGAATTATTACGAATTTAGTCCTGTTATTGGTTCGTCTTTGAACTTAAATCCCAGGTTACATTTAATACTTACGCAGAAGTATTATGATTCCTGATTTTCGAAAAAACCAGGTCACGAATCAAAATCCTTTTATTTCCTCATCCGAAAAGGGTATTTTTGCATCAATACATGAAATAACCATTTTAGATGAATCCATTCCGATCCTTACTTCTTTTTATTCCCATTATCACAAGCCTGGTAGTAATAACTTCGTGTAAGGAGAAAAACGAGGAGTATCCGCCACGCAACTGGAGCGAATATTCTTACACCGGTTCCGGCATTTCGCTGAGGGATATTTCGGCTATTAATTATGAAAACGATCACTCACTGTGGCTTGGCGCAAAAGACAAAGAAGGCTTGTTGCATAACGATGGGTACAAATGGAATATTTACGATTTCGCAACAACAGGTATTGATTTTGACTCCATTACCAGTATTGTAAGGGATGGAAGCAATAAACTCTGGGTTAGTTGGAAAAGTGGACTGGCTGTGTATAATGGAAATTCATGGAAGGAAATCAATGAGTTTGCAGGCCTGCGGGTAACTTCTGTAATTGTGGAGGGAATTGGTAAAATGCGTGTTGGAATTAAAGGTACTTCAGGAGGTTTAGCGACAATGCAGAATAACCAATGGCATTTTCAAACACTTGTAAATTCGGATATCATTTCCGGAAACATCAATGCAATGGTTTCGGATTATAATCAGGTTCTTTGGCTGGCGAGCGCCGACAAAGGCATTTTCCAACTCAAAAACGAAGAATGGGAAAGCATGAGCAGTGATTTACCTCTTTTTTCGCAGGATTTTTCAACTATAGCAAAAGCACCTGACGGCAGCATCTGGGCAGGATCAGAAGCTTCACAACTCCTTCATTTTATGGATGATGCTTATATCAGTCTGAATACCGGAACATCAAAACCAATTACTTCTGTTGTGGCAACTGATGATGAAACAATCTGGTGTGGAACTTTTGGAGCCGGAATCGTAAGTTTCGACGGCAAAAACTGGTCAAGCTATACAATGGAAAATGCAGCCTTGCCTTCCGATGAAATTGTTTGCCTTACTGCTGCAAGCCCTGGCTATTTGCTTTTCAGCGTGAGTGGCGGGAAACTATACCTGTTAAAACAATAACCGGCTCATGAAAAACTATCTCAGGTACGCCGCAATTACGTTATTGATATCCATTGGTTATTATGTTAACGGACAGAATTTTTACGAAAGCTATATTCCAAAATTTACCGGCGATACTTCCGATTCCGAGAAATTCAGCTTTCACCTGCACAACAACAATTTTATTAAGAACAACGAATATTTCGGACCCTACACCGAAGGCATAACCTACATAGGTTCAGTACTTCAGCCGGAAATAACCTGGGCTATCAGCAGGAAATTCAGTTTTAGCGCAGGCTGGTATTTCAGGCAGTTTTATGGTCAGGATGGGTTTAACCAATCCCTACCGGTGATAAGTGTAAAATATCGTTTCCGACCGGATGCAATGATTATTATTGGCCAAACAGCCGGGCAACTGCAGCATGGTTTTATCGAACCACTATACTCAACAGATAACTATTTTACTAAAAATCCGGAATACGGACTGCAACTTCTTATCGACCGGAAAAAACTTCATACCGATTTGTACCTGGATTGGGAAAAATTTATCCTTCCCGGCGAATCGCACCAGGAAGTGATTACAGGTGGTTTGCTGGCTGATTATTCGTTTAACGGAATTGTTGAGAATCGCGGTTTAAGTGCTCATTTCCAAAGCATTATTACCCATATCGGGGGACAGGTAAACAATGTGGACGTTCCCATGCAACAAAGGTCGAATATTGCAGCCGGATTAAAATACACATTAGTTCCCGGATACAAATCGCTGGAGCGGATAACACTTTCGTTATTTTACATTCAGGCACTTGAACTTTCGCAAACCAATACTATCCCGTTCGAATCGGGATTTGCAACACATAATACAGTAACCTTTGAGAACAAATGGGCTAAACTGAGCACCGGCTGGTTTCATGGAGAGTATTTTTTCGCTCCCCAGGGAGATTACCTGTTTCAGTCGGTTTCGGAGAACAACAATTGGTATGTGGGCGAAACAAGAGACCTTATCATAACGAAAATCCTTCTGAGTCACCAAATTTATAAAGGCGTTGATTTCGGTTTTCGCGTTGAATCGTATTACGATTTACAAAGGAATTCGAATGATTTCAGTTTCGGTTTGAATATCAGTGTGAATGGAGAACTATTTGAGAAGATGGGGAAGAAATAGAGGGACAAGGTTGTTTCTTGTTTCTGGTATCTAGTTTCTGGTTTCTGATTTCTGGTTTCTGGTTTCTGTTCGATCAATCATATGAATAACAGATTTTATGATAAAAAAGAATGTTTTCAAACTAAAAGTACAGCTTCAATCTTAACTCCATTGAAACCAGAAACTTGAAACAAGAAACCCTTTTTAATAATGAATTACGCCAAAACCCTTGAATATTTATTTAACCAGCTCCCAATGTTTCACCGCATTGGCGCAGCTGCATACAAAGCGGATCTTGATAATACGATAGCTCTTTGTAACAAATTAGGTAATCCCCAAAACAACTTACGCTGTATTCATATTGCCGGGACCAATGGAAAAGGATCGACGTCTCATTTCATGGCATCAGTGCTACAGCAAGCGGGCTACAAAACCGGTTTATTTACTTCACCGCATCTCAAAGATTTCCGCGAACGGATAAAAATTAACGGCCGTATGATCAGCAAAAGAGATGTTACTTCTTTTGTTGAAATGAATCTCGAAGACTTCAAAGACATACAGCCTTCTTTTTTCGAATGGACTTTTGCCCTCGCAGCTTGGTATTTTGATAAAGAAAAGGTAGATATTGCTGTAATAGAAACCGGTATGGGAGGACGCCTGGATTCGACTAATGTAGTTATGCCGATCTTATCCGTTATCACGAATATCGGATTGGATCACACCCAATTCCTGGGAACTACTTTAGCAGAAATTGCAGCCGAAAAAGCGGGGATTATTAAAACCGGTATTCCTGTTGTGATTGGAGAAACTCATCAGGAAACAGAGTCCGTTTTTAAAGGATTTGCATTAAGAAATGGATCAGAAATCTCTTATTCAGATCAAAAGATTTTACTCCGCGAAACTCATTTTACAAAGCATCGCCCTCCCCTGCTGAGCGCGGAATTTGAATCGCTGGCATCGAACCAATTGTATAAGCTTACTTCACCCCTTTCGGGAAAATACCAGCTAAAGAACCTTGCTACGGTGATCAATTCGCTTGAAAAGTTACAAGAGAAGGGTTTGAAAATTCAGAAAAAACAAATTATTTCCGGCATCCGAAAAACTGTAAAAAATACAGGATTAATGGGCCGCTGGCAAACTATTGCCCAAAACCCGCTTACAATTGCTGATATTGGTCATAATCCTGACGGAATAAGAGAAGTACTTGAACAGATTACTCTTACACCACATCAGAAACTACATTTTGTAATCGGTGTTGTAAATGACAAGGATGTTGAAACCATGCTCTCGAAACTGCCAAAAGAAGCAACCTACTATTTCTGCAAAGCTGATATCCCGCGGGGTTTGGAAGCGGTAGAACTGGCAAAATCAGGAAACAGTTTTAAGCTAAAAGGCAAAGCTTATTCGTCAGTTAAGGAAGCACTTGCAGCGGCACAGTATAATGCAGGTTCAGAAGATCTGGTGATAGTTGGTGGAAGTGCTTTTGTGGTTGCTGAAGTAGTTTAGGGACGACAGATAAATGCTCCCTCCGATTCATCATTCAAATGCAAAACACTGTTAATCTGATACCAGAAACCAGAAACCCTTCAACTTCTGCTATGCTTCCATCTTCTGTGCGACCATAGCCAGTATGCTGGTTCGGTGAGAATTGATTTTTCGAGGTACTGAACATATAACCGGGTTATTTCGCCTTCAGGCAAAGAAGCAGGATCTTCGGTAAGCGTTACGAGTTCAAGTTCATAAAAACCTCTTTTCACTTTACGGATATCAACATAAATCACTGGCCAGTTGTATTTTCGGGCATACTTTTCGGGCCCGTGCAGCCAGGCTGTATCCTGATTTAAAAAATCGATCCAATAGCATGCATTCAGGTTTGTAGGACTTTGATCCGATGCCATTATATAAGCGTAAAGTGTCCCCGATAACTCATCAAAAGTCACTGCTGTTTCCTTGATGGATGCCAGTTTTGTGTTGAACTTCGCCCTGTGTCTTTTGGCAAAAGCATCTACCCGCTTATTGCTCATAGGTTTATAAAATCCCACAATCGGGTATTTTAACTGAAGCCCCGGCGATAATGATCCCCATTCCCAGTTGTTATAATGCCCGGGAACTGAAATAACACTTAGTTTACGATCAAAAAAATGATTGGCCAGTTCCGGATTAAGAATTTTATGCCTTCGGATGATTTCCTTCGGGCTCATTGAAAATCCTTTTATGCTTTCGAGGCTGATGTCGCATAAGTGGTGGTAAAACTTCTTTTCGAGCTCTTTTATTTCAACAGTGCTTTTTTCAGGGAATGATTTGCTCAGGTTGGCAAACACCACTTTTCGTCTATATCCGATTACATGATATAAAATCAGATAAACAAAATCAGAAAACAAATACATGATCCTGAAAGGCATTATTCCTAACAGAATGATCATGAGCCGCAAAAAGAGAAACGAGATCATATTCTAATTAAACATGTTTTAAATTAGCCACTAAAAGAGGAAACGGACATAGGCACCTATTCCCGGATTCATGCTTTCATACCGTTCGAGTTTTACCATGAGCCAATGTGCATTCAAACCTGTTTCCATTACAATGCCCCCGCCAAAAGTCAAAGCAGCTCCAGCTCCCGCATGCAATCCAAAACCAATCCCCCCCTGGTAAACTTCGTAAGTCTGCATGTTGCTGTTCGGAATATAATTACTATTGCCATACGTATTAATCATGCTGTATTCTTTTTCTTCAACATAAAATGAGCTTTCGATAACTTTAGTGCTGTTCACACTAAGTCCGCCAGTTGCGAAGTAGGATAGTTTATCCGTTTGAGGAAAAGTTCGTTTGATACCGATATCGGCATACACTCTTTCCTCAACTCCACGAATAGGGTAAAGACGCAAATCCTTTTCGGTGAGGTACTCCTTCGGGTCCACTTCAAATGTTATCACATCATTTGCTTTCAATCGCATATAGTTGAACTCGATAAGCAACGACATCCTATCGTTAAAACAATACTGAAAGTATAATCCGGGGCGAATGGCGAGCTGGTAATGCATATTCTGCGGTAATCCGGCTACTGAAACGGAATCGTTTGCTCCCAAAGCGAAAAATATTTCGTTGTACCAATAATAATTAGACATAACGTAGTCAACGTTATTTACATTGGCCGGACTGCCATTATAAAAAGCGGCAGTAAATTTTGACGGATAATATACTCCTACATTCAGACCGAACACCCATCCTTTCCCATCGTTCAGGTATTCTACTTCCATTTCCGCATTATCATTATTCTGCGCATAAACCGAAATAAATGCGAAGTATGTGACAATGAAAAGAACTATTGTTTTTATGTGTTTTCCCATCTGATTATAATTTTTAGGGTTCAGCTCTTCCTCCGGTTTTTAGCGATAAAATATATCGTGGTTAAGTTTACTATCATTTCCGGATGTTGGTTTCCGATCATGGTTTTTTCAATGGAAGAATTCCGAAGCGAGTGGTTTTTAATATCCTGAAGTGCAAACAGGTCAAAAAAAAAACTTTGCGCCGTGACCCATTTACCTGATAAATAACAACTTCAGAAATATTTTAATTTCCTTTTCGCTACGAAGTTAGTTAAATCTGATTAAAAATGAAGAGGCTGTATTTAATACATTTCCAAAATGATATATATTTACATAGCTTTTTGAAAAAGAAAACCATTTGCTTTACCAATTGAAAACCTCATTTTATGCCAATACGAATAGTTAAAGACAGAGACCGCAGTGCTTCCGACAATTATCCTGGACGGGGAGGTGGTGGCGGAGGAAAACTTCCAGGTGGTATCAACAGCGGTTGCCTTACGGCATTATTGCCTATGCTGTTTAAAAACCCAAAAATTGCGTTGTTACTCGTTGCAATAGGTGCCGCCATATATTTTCTGGGGGGCAAAAACCTTATTCAGTCAGCTGGCGGGGGTGGTGCATTTTCGCTTGGTGCCGATTTAAATGAACAGATATACGATCAGGCCGAAGTATTTGAACCATTGGCTGACAATGTCAAAAACCCAATGCCTGAGCGTGTTACACTCGAAAAATTTGCTCCTGAACCACTAAACCAGGGCAGCCAGGGATCATGCGTTGCATGGTCGGGCGCATATGCTGCCCGAACTATTATGTACGCACGTCAAACCGGAAAAGATCCGGATGGTTCAGCTTTCAGTCCGTCGTTTTTATACAACCAGATCGGTCTTGATGGATGCCAGGGATCCTACATCCTGAGGGCCATGGAGAATATGAAGCAAGTCGGGGCATTGCCTTTTCGGGAATTCCCGTATAATGAAAATGATTGTGCAGCACAACCGGCTCAAGATCAACTTCAATCGGCAGCAGCATACCGGATAAACGGTTTCAGCCGCCTTTCGAAAAGTGGCGACGATTACAAAGTGGATATGCTGGCTGTAAAACAAAACCTGTCGCAGGGTGCTCCCGTAGTTATTGGGATGATGGTTGGCGGTACTTTCATGCAGGGAATGCTGGGCGAAAAAGTATGGATACCCTCAGCCGATGATTACAACAAAATGGGTTTTGGCGGCCACGCTATGAGTGTAATCGGATACGATGATTTTCTTGAAGGCGGTGCTTTTCAGATCATGAACAGTTGGGGAAAGGAATGGGGCGAAAATGGATTTGCATGGATCCGCTACAAGGATTTCGATTATTTTGTTAAAGAAGCCTATGGAATGCATCCGATGGGAACCACCGAAAAACAGGATGAATCAAGCTTAAAGCTTGAATTCGGACTTGTTGCTTATAGTGATGATCTTACTGATATCCGAAATCTGCCCCAAATTCCGCTTACATTAAAAAGTGGTATTACATACTCCGTTACCGAACCGGTGAAAAAAGGAGACAAATTTAAAATTGAAGTTACCAATTCATCCGCATGTTACACCTACATTTTCGGACAGGAAACGGATGGGAGCTCCTATGTGCTTTTCCCTTATACGCCAAAGCATTCGCCGTTTTGCGGAATCACCGGAACTCGGCAGTTTCCAAAGGATTATTCGTTGCAGGCCGATGACACGGGTACAAAAGATTATATGGCTGTAGTTGTTACAAAAAAACCACTGGACTATAAAGCCTTGAATGAATCAATAAACCGAAGCCGATCGGGTTCATTTTCATCTAAAATTGAAAACGCTTTAGGTTCGCAATTGCGAACAGATATTGGATTTGTTGAGAAATCAGGCAATGTGAGCTTCGATACGCGGGTTGCCCCCGGCGACTGTATAGCTTTTATAATTGAAGTTGATAAAAGGTAAAACCAGTATTTAAAAAATGAAAAAGAGGCTGTCTCTGTTGAGCAGCCTCTTTTTGTATAGATTCCGATTACAGGAATTTGTTTTAACCCTTTAATCTGTAATCAGTATTTTCTGATTTAGTCGTTTATTGCCATCACTGGTAATATTGAGCATGTAAATGCCATTCGGAATCCGGCTGTTTAATTCGATGGTTTCTCCAGCAGCTACCGGCACATTCATAACAATGCTACCATTTAACGAAACAAGAACCATCTGATATTTAGTGCGTTCCTGTAATCCATTAAGCTTAAAAGCTGTACTTTTCGAAAGCGGGTTGCTCACAACAAAAGTGTTGACTGCAGATTCGTCAACGCCAATTACTTCGCGCTGAGTGTAGTATGATTCGTCCTGCAGGATATTCCTGAAATTACCAAGGTGTGCTGCCCATTGCTGAGTAACAACCAAGGTTTCGAGACTATTGGAATTAAAAGTATAGATGAATTTCTTGTTGCCTGTCCAGGATCCGTACCACAGATAATCGGTAATATCGCTCAGAACAGATCCATTATAAGTATATACCTGTCGGCTGTAATTCTCCCAACCGGAAGTGGGTGATTTTGTCTGCATGATAATCTCCGACTTTTTGGACGCTGCATAGGAAAAATTTTCTTTCTGATAATCTTCCCAAAGCTGGGCTGATTTATTCCATACCTGGTAAATCTTTTCGGAAATATACCCCCCTGAGTAGGAAAAATTTATCCGGAGATAATTGTCCCATTTGTTAAGATTTTTATTAAACTTCTGGTTTTCAACAGAAATGATGTTTTTATTCACATCATAGATTATCAGATCTTTGGTTGAATAATCCCAGGTTGACGAACCTGCATCCCATGGAAGATATAAAATACTCGACAGGCTATTATCCGTTTCGTAGGTATATTTATTCTGAACAAGGTTAACCCAATCCAAAAGAGTCTTATCCCAATTCCTGAAAGTTTCTTCAAATAACTGAAATCCAGTGTACTGAAATTTTATCTGTTGGCTCAGGCTCCAGTTGAGTCCACTTTTGTCCACCGTTTTCGACGATGATTCCTTCAATAATCCACCGGCATCATAAGTATAGTAAATCCTTTTGTTATTTTTAAAATTAGTGCTTACCGTGTCGAAAGTACTGCCATACAACGAGTCGCGCAGAAAAACCTGGGCAGAAGTGGCGGTTGTATATTGTCCACCTGCGTTGATAATGGCTTTCCCGTTTGTTGCTATATAACAACTTGGGGCTAATTGATGAGCAACAGGCATTTCCTGAGCTTTTGTAAATAAACTCGCAGCAGAAGTCAGCAGTAAAAACAAGCTTAGTTTTTTAAACATATTAAGTATTTTTTAATTTATTGTACGTACTATTTACGGTTGAAAGGAACATTTTATTGTTGGCAAAAATAATACTTAAAAATGTATATTCTGCCATTGTATGGACTTTGATTAAATATTAAGAGCAGTATTGAGCCAGATTCGGCAGGAATACAATGATTCACAAAACCTTAACGTGGATCAATAAAAAATCCCTGTCAGTAAAAAATACAGACAGGGATAAGGTTTGGTTGGCAGGTAATATTATTGTAGAGAAGAAACTACTTCAACAACTTCGGGTAAATCCATACCCAGATCTTTAAGATGTGCTAAAGTAGGAACGCCATTTTTATTCCAGCCACGGCGGGCATATACGGCATCGAGCAACTGTTCGTAACGGTTTTCGCGATAGGTGCGGGTGGCAGCCATTTTCTCCTTCAGACTCATTTTGGATGGATCAAGACCCAGAAGATCAACGAGTTGTCCGTCGTACCTTTCCTGGCGGCTGAGGTATTCCTCTTCGGTAACCGGTCCGGCAGCGCGGTAAGGCTGAGCATCATTGGCACGAAGCCCTTTTCCACAACGTATATCGAATATTCGCTGAAAATTATAAACTCTTTCGCTCTGGCGGATAAGTTCTTCCTTATCGAAATCGTTTCCGGTTACAGCTTTGTAAATAGCTACATAATTATCAACATGTTCGGGTACTTTTCCGGGTTCGGCGTGAGTGTGGTTATCTTCAGGCTCCACGTCGTTCCATGGCAATTTGCAAAGTCCCTGTAAACCGAACCAGGTGCGGAACATTGGGAAATAGTGCAATGCTTCGGCCTTTTTCTCAAATGTAGGTATCTGGTTATTAACCATATCCATAAATATCAACCAGGCTTCGTCGTGCTGAGGACCTTTGTTGGTCATTGCATAACCGCCCTGTTGAGCAAGTGATTCTTTGGATACGTATTGTGAATATTCAAGGCCTTTGTTTTCCATTCCGATATCCTGCATAAAAGCTGCATCGCCCCAGCCTTTAGCTGCAAACAATTCCTTCATTTTATGTACGCCCAAGCCTGCAATTTTTCCGAAACCTTCGCCGCGTGCAACCATATGGAGCAGTTCCATGGCTGAATCGGCATTACCAAAGTTCAGTTTCATACCACCGGTGCGCTCTTCGTTAAGGATACCGTTTTCGAAACATTCCATTAGAAAACCTAAAATGGTTCCCCACGAAATGGTACAGATTCCGTATGTGTCGCAATAAAAGTTTGACTCAATGGTAAAATCTGGATTAAAAATTCCGGCTATGGAGCCAAGGGATGAGGTTGATTCATATTCCGGTCCATCGACAATAACTTTTGATCCTTTATATGGACCTGAACGGAGTTCGTAATTATCAACACCTTTGGCGCAGGCCATATTACAGCCTATCCAGCATCCGTCAGGAACACCTTGTGTAAAATAGCTCTTCCACACATCGCCCGAAATTTTAACTGCATCCGGATGGCTTCCGAATTTGAAATTATTTACAGGCAAAAGATCATAATCATTCATTACAAGGGTAAGATGCGCGGTTCCTTTGCTGCGCATTTCGCATTGCTTGTCGTCGAGTTCGCGCATTTCGCGGTTGAAAATTTTGCCGCGTTCCATTATAGCCTGAAGGTCGATAACTCCGTTGCGGTTACCGGTAACACCTTTGGTATGAGCCACAACGGCTTTAATTTTTTTATCGCGCAATACAGTTCCTATACCACCGCGACCAGCTTGTTTCAATCTTACAAGTTTACGTTTTGAATCAAAGAAACTAAAATTCAGCATCCCAATGAGCGAATTGTCGGCAGCAGTTCCCGCTGAAACTACTGAAACATTCAGACGATCTTTTTCGGTAAGAGCTAAAGTTTCAGTTAAATACTCAGCCATTAAATGACTGTCGTTGCTTTCGTCGCCGGCTTCGTATACTTCAATTAATTCGCGGGTTTCGTCGATAAGAACGATTACGTCCTTTTCCGATTTTCCCTGTAGTTCGAGCGAATCGAACCCGGCAAATTTCAAGAATGGGCCAAAGAAACCACCCACGTTACTATCAACCGGGATGTCGGTTTGCGGAGAAATGGTAACCACAAGCGATTTTCCTGTACCCGAATATTGGGTTATCCCGCAAATAGGTCCGGTATTAATAACGATTTCGTTTTCAGGATCATTCCACCTGGTTTCCGGTTTGGTGGCATCCCACAGCAGTTTCAGACCAAAGCCTTTGCCCCCGGTGAATTTTGCCTTCATTTGTTCCGAAACTGCTTTCTCTTTTATTTCGCCGCTGCCAACGTTAACATAAAGAGTGCGGTTGTTGTAACCTTTTTCGATAGGTGCCCATGTGTACTTGTACGAATACAAGAGTTTGTGGGTGTTTTGAAAGTTTTCTAAGCTCATA
>CAZBZA010000056.1:2300-13707 GCA_964495865.1 uncultured Lentimicrobiaceae bacterium | reverse complement strand
AGGGGGAGCAAAGGAATAAAAATAGTTAAGTTGACGCGTATGCCCTACGGGACTTTACTGCTCTGGGGGTTGTTTCATTTTCTACCAATATTTTGCCCCTACCGGGGCTGTCCCGTAGGGACAAGATATTGGTAGAAAGCAAATTAAGGCGTACAAAAAGTCCCGTAGGCCGTATTATTTCAATCGGACATCAATGATTTACAAATTTAAAATAACACATACAACTCTCTCTTTATCATTGACATAAACTGTATTTATGTTTTTTACTCAATGTATTGAGTTATTTTACTCAATACATTATGTGTTTTTACTCAACAACCTGAGTAAATATAATTTTTCAATTGAGTAATAATACTCAGTATAATGCGTATTTTTGCTTTTGATATTGAGTAAAATATTTCAATATGATAAAACGCAATCATTTACAGCTAGTTATAAGCAGAATTAAAGAGCAGAGACGATTCATGCAAGTACTGGCCGGTCCGCGACAAGTTGGCAAAACGACATTAGTTCTGCAATTGCTCGACGAACCCGGAATTCAGGGGATGTATGTTGCCGCGGATGACATTTCGGGGATTGGGCTTGCCTGGATAGAACTGCAATGGGAAGCAGCGCGACTGAAACTGAAAGCTGCCGGAACGGATTCGTATGTTCTGATTATTGATGAAATACAGAAAATCCCAAACTGGAGCGAAACAGTGAAACGATTATGGGATGCCGATAGCCGCGAAAATACTCCGCTTCATGTAATCCTGCTCGGCTCATCAAGGTTGTTGCTTCAAACGGGTATGACAGAATCGCTGGCCGGGAGATACGAAACCATGTACATCGGACATTGGTCGTTGGCTGAAATGCATGATGCATTTGGCTGGAATGCTGAACAATTTGCCTGGTATGGGGGATTCCCCGGAGCAGCACCTCTGATAACCGATGAGTCGCGATGGAAAAACTACATCAGCAACTCATTGGCCGAAACCAGTATTTCGAAAGATATTCTTATGATGTCGCGGGTTGACAAACCTGCTTTGATGCGCCGGCTTTTCGACCTGGGATGCACATATTCGGGACAGATGCTTTCGTTCAATAAAATTTTAGGACAACTACTGGATGCCGGAAACACAACTACCTTATCGCACTACCTTGATTTATTAGATTCGGCCGGACTTATCGGAGGTCTGGAAAAATTTTCGAGCGATAAAATCCGGAAACGCTCATCGAGTCCGAAATTCCAGGTTCACAATACAGCCTTTACAAGTGCTTTACATCCTTTGGATTTCCAGATGATAGTTAATGACAGGGAGAAATGGGGCAGAATTGTTGAGTCGGCAGTTGGAGCGCACCTTATAAACAACGCTTACACACAAGGGTTTTCTCTGTTCTATTGGCGGGATGGCAATTATGAAGTTGATTTCGTACTCGAACATAAAGGAAGAGTTGTGGCACTCGAAGTAAAGAGTGGCCATAGCCTTCGCACCGCAGGCATGATGAAATTCAGGAAACAATATCCTGATTCAAAAATCATGCTGGTTGGGAAAGACGGAATTCCATGGGAGGAATTTTTACTGATTAATCCCATGGAATTGTTTTAACTTTTTGATTGATAGTCTGATAGAGCTCCTGCCTTTGAAAACTAAAAAACTCTCAGCCGGGTGAATCAGGTATTAAAAAACGATACATTTGAAACTGGATTTTAAAAGAAAAACATGGTTCTGAATTACATCTGGGTTGCATTTTTCATCATTGCATTTATCATTGGTTTGATCCGGCTGATTTTTTTCGGTGATACAGGAATTTTCCCCGAAATGATGAACGGCACTTTCGAAATGGCTAAAACCGGTTTCGAAATTTCCCTTGGGCTCACCGGCGTAATGACATTGTGGATGGGTTTGATGAAAGTAGGCGAAACCGGTGGAATTGTTGCATTAATGTCCAAGGCCGTAGGTCCGCTGTTTCGCCGGCTTTTTCCTGACATTCCGAAAGACCATCCGGCCACCGGATCAATAATGATGAATATTGCTGCCAACATGCTGGGGCTCGACAATGCAGCTACGCCATTAGGCCTCAAAGCCATGACGCAGCTGCAGGAGTTAAACAAAGACAAGGACACAGCTTCGAATGCCATGATTATGTTCCTGGTGCTGAATGCCTCGGGGCTTACCATAATTCCGATCAGTATTATGGTTTACAGGGCGCAGGCAGGAGCTGCTGATCCGTCGGATGTTTTTATCCCTATTTTGCTGGCAACTTTTTGTTCAACGCTTACAGGGATTATTGCTGTTTCGCTCTTTCAACGCATCAACCTGTTCAATAAAGTAATTTTATTGTACCTGGGAAGTTTTACCATACTGGTTTCGTCAATCATTTGGTATTTCAGCACTATTTCGCAGGAGCAGGTTACAACTATTTCGGCAGTGGCCGGGAATCTTATCCTGTTTAGTATTATCTTTTCATTTATCGTTTTGGGATTGATAAAACGTATAAATGTGTATGATGCTTTTATTGAAGGCGCCAAAGAGGGTTTTGGCATTGCCATCCGGATCATACCTTATTTAGTAGCCATACTGGTTGCTGTGGGCGTATTCCGTGCATGCGGGGCTTTGGATTTTCTTGTAAAAGGCATTGGTCATGGGTTTGCAGCTATGGGTTTGAATACCGATTTTGTGGATGCTTTGCCAACTGCATTTATGAAACCGCTCAGCGGCTCCGGTGCAAGAGGAATGATGGTTGATACAATGAAACAATTCGGAGCTGACTCATTTGCAGGCCGGCTATCATGTATTTTCCAGGGAGCGGCTGACACTACTTTTTATATCATTGCAGTTTACTTTGGATCGGTCGGGATTAAGAAAACCAGGTATGCAATTACAGCTGGACTGCTGGCTGACCTTGCAGGAATAATTGCTGCGATATTTGTAGCGTATATGTTTTTTCATTGAACCGAGGAAAGAAAATATTTAAATCCAAGCCTAATGAATCAAGTAAACTGGGGTATTATTGGTTGCGGAAATGTTACAGAGAAAAAGAGTGGCCCGGCTTTTAACAAGGTTGAAGGATCGAAAATAGTGGCCGTGATGCGGCGCGATGTTGCAAAAGCTGAAGATTATGCCCGGCGGCATGGTATCCCCCGTTTTTATTCGGATGCTACTTTGCTGATCAACGACCCTGAAGTAAATGCAGTTTATATCGCAACTCCGCCCGACACACATGCCAGTTATGCAATTGAAGCAATGAAAGCCGGGAAAGCAGTGTATGTTGAAAAACCCATGGCAAGAACCATTGCTGAATGCGAGGAGATGATACGCGTGAGTGAAATAACCGGACAGTCTTTATTTGTAGCTTATTACCGCAGAGTACTTCCCGAATATTTAAAAATCAAAGAACTAATTGACAATAAAGTAATTGGCGACATCAGACATCTGCATGTTACCCTGCACCATCCGCTGAAACCAGAGGAAAGCAATAAAAACGAGTATCCTGGCTGGAGAGTTTTCCCTGATATTTCGGGAGGTGGTCATTTTCATGATCTGGCTTCGCATCAGTTTGATTATCTTGAGTACCTGCTGGGCCCGATAAAAGAAGCTAAGGGATTTTCGCTTAATCAAACCGGGAATTATCCTGCTGATGACATAGTTACAGCTACTTTCTCTTTCGAATCGGGAGTTTTGGGAACAGGTTCATGGTGCTTTACCATTCCTGAAAACTTAAAAAATGATACTACGGTAATTGTCGGTTCGGAAGGTAAAATTGCTTTCTCGTTTTTCGAACATCAGAATATTTATGTTGAAAAAAGCGATGGCAGCTCTCAGCAATATAATATTCCTCATCCAGAAAATATACAACAGCCACTTATCCAATCTATTGTTGATCAGTTGTGTGGGAAAGGGACATCCCCTTCGACCGGTAAAACTGGAATCCGCTCTACAATGATAATGGAATGGATTACCCGGAAATAAAAATTGCCGGCAATCGTATGACTTACCGGCAATTTGTAATTTAGAGGTTAGAGAACCGAGCTTATAAACTAATTTTCTGTCTGTTTTAACGGTTTGTTATTCTAAAACATGGACTTTGGCAGGCCATGCATTGAGCTTTATGGGAAAAGCTGCTTTTAATTTTGCGCCGTTTTTATTCAGGCATGGAAGGCATTTCGGACAAGGTAATACCAGCGGGAACTTCGAATCGTGATGAAGGAATTGAAACATTTTCCTCGAATTTTGTAGCTTCCATGGTATAAACGCTGTTAGTCATTTTAAGCGGAATGCCTTTGTAATACCACATTTTGGTAGGCATAGACTTGCCATCGTCGTTTTTCTCCATTAGTTCAACAACGATACAGTCTTTACCAAGGAAACTCTCGTTAGCCAAAACTTTTCCACCATCCTTTTCGATCATCTGGCGAAAAGTAACTTCATCGTCACTCTTAATCATATCGGTAGGATCGTCTTCGCCCTCACCACTTTTGCTTTTAAAACCCGATTTTGTAGCCGGATCAATCATATAGCTCCATTCGCCGTCATCGATAATAAGCGATTTTCCGCTTTGTTTTGTACCCATCATTTCGGTTTCACTTACCGATTCCATGGCAAAACGATCGTTACCCATATCAATCCATTGGGTCATGGTGGTGGTGCTTTTAACCTGCTCGGCACTCATAACCATTTTGTATTCGATTACGTACGATTTCATTGATGCTGCATCGGCTGCAATATCTTTCATTTTATCATCGGCATTGGAAGTACTGCTACTGTTGTTGCAGGAAATTGCGATTATTGCTATCACGATAGCAAAGGTCAGAAATTTGATTTTTTTCATCTTCTTCAGTTTAAAGATTGGGTTATTGAATAATTTGTTCCGCTTCTATTCCGTTTTCGGGAAGCGGATAGATGATCACTATTTGTTTGGAATTGTTTTTATACAGTTTTAGTTGATTGATATCTTTCCATTTAATGGTTTCGAACCATTTAGTTACGAAAAGCGGATCGGAATGATCGGGAGGCATGGTGCATTGTTCGGCAAAAGCGCTTAAAACCGGCACCTGCGATAATCCGAATACAGAAAACATATCCTGCGTTGTGAGCAATTTATCGTTTTTGAAATCGAAATGGTAAACAGTGTAAGCTGTTGTTGCTTCTGAAAGATGCCAGGCATACAAATTGGTAATCACAATGGTTATGATACTATCGTGCAGATAATAATCAAAATAGATTTTGTGATATTCATCCTTATTGACTTTGGGATTTGCAGAAGCTTGTTTTACAATTGAATCAAAATCGGCAGCAATTTCCCTGTTCAGTACTTCGTATTCAGTGTTTTTGCCAAGCAGTTTTGGCAAACTGATGAAAGTACCATAGAAAAACAACTTATCATCGTGGCGACTTAGTGTATCGGCCACCAATATGTTGGTTTCTATCCCCAGGGCAGAGTTTATCCATTTCACACTTTCAGCTTCAGTTTGTATAGTATCCGCTGACTGACCTGACCCGGTTTTAGGGCTTTGATAATTACTGCATGCTGCAAGCAAAATTGCAATTAATAAACCTATTGATAGGATTAGGATCTTCATTTAGTTGTGTTTATGACAGAAGACCTATTATTAAAAATTCAGCTGCCTGGCTATTTCTTCCATGGTTGAAAGCGGTAAATCTCTTTGTGCATGGATGACCAGAGTTAGTTTTCGCGCCGGGTTTTTAATAAATAAAGCATGCATTGGCGTTTCGTTTTCACCTTCATGAGTGTAAGCATACTTTGCCTGTTTACCGTTGAGGGTATAGGTTTTCTGCACATCAATGGGTTCACCTTGTTCTGCATGATCAAAAAGGTTTAGGTTGAAAACACTGGCTCCCGCATAAAAACTCCCGATGCGGAACATTGATATATAACTACCTGTACTTTGCTCACCCATTGTATAATTGAAACCCTGAACTTTTAAGCTTTTAACGGCGTTTATAAATTCGGCATAGGTTAAGTTGGTTTGCAAAGGTTCTTCATATTCAGCTTCCTGATCTTCTTCCCCGTTCATACCCTGAAGGCCGTTGAGCAAACCACTGAGGTCGCCATCCATGGGGTTTACACCTTCCGTGATAACAACTCCGGGCGGAACAGCGAATTTACTTGCAGGAACAGTAATATTTTCTTCAAAAGAAATAGCAGTTTCGTTATTGGTGATGCCCATTAACGAAATAATTGATTTGAGCGGATATCCTTTGTACTGCCAGAATTTCGTATCTCCAAGGGTAAAAACCATACATTTCTTACCCAGAATATTTTCATACCCCTCAATTGAACCACCTAAATCAATAACTGCCTGACGTTCCATTTGATGTAATTCCGCATCCGACTTGTTATCTGTCAGGGCTTTGCCGCTCTTAATAGCATAATCGATAGTAGTTTTGGTGCCGGTATTATCGAGCAAATTTATTTTCCACAACAGGTTACCATTTCTAATTTCCAGTTCCTTTACATTGGTAGTATTGGTTATTCCCATCAAACTCACGGTAGAGGTACTTTCGGTAAGGGTAGCCATTTTAATTCCATAATCATCATACCATACCGATTTTGTTCCTACGGTACTACCCGAAAGGTTGAATTCAATATGACCTGATTTGGTGAAAATGTATTTGCCTTGCTGCTGCGCTGTAGCTGAAAAAACAATTGAAATCAGAATTGCTGCTAATAGTTTAGTTTTCATATATCTGCTTTATTAAAATTTTACAAATTCTACTCTTCTGTTCTGTGCTTTACCTTCGGGTGTATCGTTGCCTGCCATAGGTTTGCTTTCGCCCAGGCCTTTGCTGGTGAGTCGCGAATTTTCAATTCCCAGTTTGACCATTTGATCCACCACCGCTTTGGCTCGGGCTTCGGAAAGTTTTAAATTCGAAGCATCATCGCCATCGCTGTCGGTATGGCCTTCGACAGAGAATTTTAGCTCGGGATGATCCTGCATCATTTTAACTACATAATTAATAGTTCCCATCGACTCAGCTTTGATGGTTGCTTTGTTTACATCGAATTTTATCCCTGTGGTTACGAATTTGCCATCGGTGAGGAATTTGTCATAAAGAGGAACAGCACCTTTAGCGATGCGGATGTTTTTTACATAACCTACAGTGGTTCCGCTTGGGTTATGGTAGGCAAGCGAAAATCCTGTTGGATTGTATCCTAAATTTGGGATATTTAAAATACGTGCATCATCCATGTAGGCTTTTAAAGCCCTTGTGTTAAATGAAATAGATATATGGCGCCATTTTGAAGTGTTGTCGTTTTTGGCTCCCGAAAAACCCGGATAGAATTTCCGATTATTATCTTGTTCATACTCACCCCCGTTTTTACCAAACCTCAACCATTTTTCATCGGTTCGCATAGTTTTATCAAGCTTTAGCTGGTTTTTTTCGTCGGATAAAAAAACAACATAGTTACTTGATTTTTCGCCATAATAGGCATCGAACTCAATAGTAAACTCTTCCGGCAGGTAATCTTCTGAACTGTTCTTGATTAAAGGTACAATGTTCCCACCACTGTTTGCATTGCATTTAATGAAATATATAACGTTTTCTCCGTCAAAATTTGCGTTTTCAACGCTACCCGAAACCAAATCCCATTTACTTGGAAATTCTCCGTTTTGCTCGCCTTCCTGGTTGTCTTCGAAAATAATTTCGGTTCCGGGCACAAAATCGTATTTAGCCCATTGCAATACGGGAGCAGGTTTCAGCGTGTCATCAGTTGCAGCTTTTCCGGATTGGGTTTTAGTATCGGTTTTACTAGTCTCTGACTGATTTCCAGATGAGCTTTTACCTTTTGAATTCGTTTCCGTTTTAGTCTTGGTGTTGGTGTTGGTGTTGGTTGATTTAGAATCATCACCCTTAACTGCATCGTCAATACCATCCTCAACAGTATCGAGCGATTTATCTACGCCCTTGTCAATGCGTCTTTCGACACGGTTTTCGACGCTACGCTCAGCCTTTTTCACGCTGCGGTTTACTACTTTGTTGAGGTCAATTTGTGCATTACCATTTGTTGCGGCTAGCATAAATAAGATTGCCAGCACTTTTCCGATCATTTTTTTCATAGAATTCAGAGTTACATATAGAGTTTATTTCGATTTTTTTTAAAAGTAATTCCGCTTTTTTTAACTTCAATCATTTGGTTTTAACGAGTTGGGACTAACTCCTTGTATCCCAAAGGGTGAATAAAAATCTCTTCGGGTAAAATAGTATCATTAACACATCTTGTTATCCTTTCGGAATGGCGGATTCCCTGGCTTAAGGTTTCTATTCCCATGGCTGTATTGCCATATATCCAGAGATAACCGCTGCTAATAAGCATTTTTTTACAGTTGTATCCACAAATAGTAAGAGTATCAGCTAATGCATTTTCACTTTCCCAGGTATTAAGAAGTAACCACGAAGCCGATAAAGGCAAAAGGTTGAGCTCGGAAAATCGGGCATCAGCAACTGACAGGCAAATGCAGGTGCTGTCGCCTGAGTCAAATATAAAAAGTGAGTCATTTTGGAGGTATTCGCGCAGGAAACGGGTTTCAGCAGATTTATGGCCCCACAACGCTGTTACAGATTTGATTTCAGAAACAACTGCTTTTCTCCCGTCAGGACCAATAAAAAGCAATCTACTGATCGTATTTACCTGATTTTGGCCGGAAACCTGTCCATGAATTTCGGCAAATTTATAGGGCGGACTTTGCTTTGTTTGCTCATTACAACCGATACATCCCACGATATAAACCAGAATAGATACCAGTATGGTAACTTTTAAGGTTGCGTGGTTTAAAGCCTGAATCATCGGTTTGTAATTTTTCAGGCAAATGTGAGGCAAGTATTTACAAATGCAAAATATTTGGGTATGACAATACTATGACACAATACATATGTTTGATATGCAGTGATTTAAAAACAGCACATCCCTCTGGTTTCCATTTTCTATATATTAGAAAGGAATTCGTTAAGGTTAACATCAGGAGCAATTTCAAGTTTTTTTCGTAACCGGTTTCTGCTTTTATCCACAGCTGCGGAGGTTACATTGAGCATTTGCGAAATTTCTTTAGTATTCAGATTTATAAGCAGGTAAGCGCATAATCGCTCCTCATTGGGAGTAACAGACGGAAATTTATCTTTCAATTTCCTGAAAAAGCCCGGATGAACCTGTTCGAAATGCCTGTTGAAATCCTGCCAGTCGGTGTCGAGGTTTATGTTCTGATCTATTTGCCTGATAACCTGCAAAAATTCCGGGTTACTTGAATCTTCGCCGGATAATTTATTTTTCAGGTTGTTCAAAACCTCATTTTTATTTATGAGATGAACAGCAGCAGCCGTGAGCTCCCGCGATTTGTATTCGATATCGAGGGTAAGGCGGGCGTTTTCGAGTTTGTGAATTTCATTTTCTTTTTCGCGAAGAACTTTATTTTGTTTTAGTGTACGGTTACGCAGCCTTAGCAGAAGAACAAGGGAAACCAATGCAATTGCTGTAACAATTAATAAAATGATTAACATGCGGTTACGTTTTTCGTGCAATACATTTCTCTCGCTCAGGTTATCGATTAGCTGTTGTTTTTTCTCGGTTTCGAAACGTGTCTGCAAATCATTTAATGCCTTATGAACCTCTACTCCATCGAGCGAATCTTTTAATCCGATATAGCGATCCTGGGCCACGAGAGCTTCTTTCCAGTTGGATAATGCCCTATGCGCCTCTGTAAGGTATTTATATGCAGCCATTTCTTCTTCGCGCAGACCAGCTTTTTTTGACCGCAAGGCAGCCATTTGAAGATACTCAATTGCTTTAAGAGGTTGGTTCAACTTCAGATGGATTCGTGCAATAAGGGTGGCATCATAAACTATATGGTAATCATCATCAGTACCGAGCACCATTTCATACGCATTCAGCGCCAGTGGCAATGCCTCCCTGTACCGTTGCATATCATAAAGCAGCAGAGCTCGCTCGGAAGTAGCGGTAATAAGACCTTTTTTATATCCGGCTGCTTCGCTGATGCGGTACATGGTATCGTAATATGCCGAAGCTTTTTCGAAATCATTTTTAATCCGCCAGATAGCGCCCAAATCATTGTAAATAGCCACGGTTGCCCGCAGGGTTGTATATTCCTCTGTACGCGAAAGAGCGAGCGCTTTCATGATGTAGTACTCCCATTTTGCATTATCACGATCGATAAACAGCTCTCCGAGTTTCTGGTAATAAAAAGCCAGCTTTCGGTAATCGTGGTTGTCCTCTTTAAGCTTTATGGCTTTAAGCTCGGTTTCGGCAGCAAGTTCAATCCGTCCGGTTTTAGCATATTCGTCGCCAAGGTTTATAAGTATTACAGCCATGGCATTGGTATCAGGGATAGAGCTGAATAAATCAAACGCTTCGTGATACATATCCTCTGCTTTCTGATGGCGCCCGGTCATGCTGTAACATTCAGCCAGATTGTTAACGATTTTACCAAGCAGTTTGATCTCTTTTTGTCGCTTCGCAATTCCGTAAGCCTTGTTAAATATAACCTCTGCTTTTCGGTATTCCATAATTTCGAGAAGCGAATCGCCTTGTTTTTGCAAATCAGAAGCTAAGGTAACACTGTCAACCGGCTTTATTGCAGGTTTGTCAGTAGTTACCAACTTCACAGGAGGTTGAAATGCAAAAGAATATGAAGCAATGATAATCAGTATAATAACTAATGTAAATGCAGAAAATTTGCATGGGAGATTTAAACGATGATTTTTATGCCTTGAAAATTGTACCGGGTAGTGATGGGAAGTCCTCGTTATGCCTGTCATACGTGTAATCCTGTTTGTAAAAGTTCAATATTTTTTCAAATATATGAAAGCTTTTGAAGTGTTTATATAGTTTCAGGAGAAGAATAACGTAATACTCCTTTAGTTTTTTAATTGCCATTAAGGCGTATAGAAACAGGAAACAGTTTATCAGCCAATTAAAACGCCTAAGCATGTTACTATATACTGTTGATAATGAAATAATTGCTGGTGGCAAAAGAACTATTGCAATGGAGAAACAGTATGAATGTTGAATTGCCGTTTGGCAAACAAATTTGCTTAAAATATTTTTGGCACCCGACTATTATTCGAAAGATATTTCTTCATTTCAAGAGATTTTTTTTACGGCCAAATTCATTGTTTTAAGCAGGCATGAGGAAAATTATATATTTGCCATGCTTATGAAAACCGGTTCATCACATTTTCCAGGTAGGTTTTGGTAACGGGAATATCAATTGCACTAGGAAGGTCGAGTTCGAGATGAAGTCCGTCTTTTTCGCGGCGGATCACTTTCACTTTATCGCAATTGACCATGTAGCTTCGGTGGCATCGCACCATTTCTGTTCCTTTAAACTCTTCTTCAAGGTTTTTAAGCGTATTGCGAAGCATAAAACGGGCAATCTTTTCCTTGTTCA
>CAZBZA010000056.1:0-2200 GCA_964495865.1 uncultured Lentimicrobiaceae bacterium | reverse complement strand
TCAAGGTTTTTAAGCGTATTGCGAAGCATAAAACGGGCAATCTTTTCCTTGTTCAGATAGAAAATGCTCACATAATTATCCGATGCTTCGAGGTAGAGTAAATTTTCCATTTTAACTGAAAAACGCAAAACCCCTTTCTCGTCGTTGAAAGAAACCATGCTTTTAGATGGGTCGGGAAGAATCTGATTATGAGTCATTTCAGCAATTTCAAGATTTTTTTCTTTCCACGAAAAATAAAGCCACGACACGGAATAAGGAAGCAGAAGAAGCAGAGCTGTATTTTGTATTGAAAGCTGAATCAGATCGGGGAAAAATCGCTGATCGTGAAGTATTACTTTGATATAAAGGGCATAAAACAAGGCCATAAAAACAATTTCGGCCAACACCCAAACCAGGTATTGCCAGTAATTGAGTGATTTTCGCCTGCTTAGGTAGTACATGATAATCCGGCTCAGCACTACTACCAAAACACCGGTAAGGGTGATAAGGCTGGAATAGAACAGCAATTGCCAGCGTGTGATTTTAAACCACACATTTACTCCAAAAGGCTCATAAACATTGATAAAAAACAATGCAAAAGCTGCCGTGAACAGTATCAGCTGGATAATATTCCGTTTGGCGGTAAGGTAAAGAGGTATCGGTTTATAAATATCAGGCATTGTAATTTTTTAACAGCATTCAAAATTAAGATATTCTGCCGGAATCAGCGGTAACCTTATCATTTTCCAATAGTTTTCCTTAAAATTTCACCCCGTATTTCGCACTTTCGCCCCGCATTTCACATTTTCGTCCCATGCCGGCAACTGGTATCCCTTTTAAACAGAGGCTTTGAGCATGAGTAGTAATTTTGTAAAGCAAAAAGCAAGCGAAACATTGAGATCACACTTCGTGCGGCGGCTTGCGACTTAAATCAATTTCCTGAGCCGGAAAAACTTTGCTTATCGAATTACTATATGGATTACACTCAAAGTCATCAGCAGTTAAAAGCATTTTTTAAACCGGGAACTATCCATGCTGAGTTTCCGGGATCGGATATTTCGTGCGACTGGATAAATTTCGAATCTGAAAATATAAGCGTGTTGGCTGAGGAAAGAGATCATACTTTTCATAAAAAAACAGTATTAAATTTTTCGTCGGATGAAGCTATTCATGAAAACCGGACATTTTCGTACCCTGTTTTTAAAAGCTCAAATCCCTCGAAAAACAGGCAGGCGATAATTTTGCTGCATGGCTTAAATGAACGAAGCTGGAGCAAATACATGATTTGGGCGCACTACCTTACTTTGCATACTGGCCGTCCGGTAATACTTTTCCCTATTGCTTTTCATATGAACCGTTCGCCCGAAGCATGGGGCAATCCGAGGGTTATGTCATCAATTCTTGAAGCCCGGAAACTGCGGCTTGGAGAAGTTCCGATGTCGTCATTTGCTAATGTCGCATTAAGCGAAAGACTTTGTGAAGATCCCTTGCGTTTTTTTACTTCGGGGCAGCAGAGTGCCGCCGATCTGGTTCAGCTTACAACACAACTCAGCAGCGGCAATCATCCGCTATTCGAAAAAGGCACCACGGTTGATTTGTTCGCATATTCAATTGGGGCATTCCTGGCACAAATTTTATTGCTCGGAAATCCGGGAGGATTATACTCCAATTCGCGCTTATTCCTGTTTTGCGGGGGCGCTTTTTTCGATCAGATGGACGGTGTTTCAAAACTTATTATGGACCAACAGGCATTTGACAGACTGCGGCAGTTTTATATCAAAGAACTGAATTCCGAGATGGATCATTCCGAAATCCTGAAGAACTCGATGAATAAAACAGAAATGGGTCAGTCGTTTCTGGCCATGCTTTCGGTTAACAACCTGAAGGCTTTCAGGGAAGATGTGTTTCAGAAGATGAAAAAACGCATTCTGGCTGTTGCTTTGCTCAGGGATAAAGTAATTCCGGCAACGGGTATTATGCAGGTTATGAACCATTTTGTAAATGTTGAAGTAATGGATTTCCCTTATGCGTATTCGCACGAAAATCCTTTCCCGCTGATGAGTGGCACCGACAGTTTACTTGTTGACAACAGTTTTAAGAAAGTATTTTCGAAAGCGGCGGCATTTTTGCAGTAACAGATTGCCGTTCCATCGTGCAGGAAACGCTTTTGTTATTTCTGGTTCCAGCAACATTTACATGATAATGCATTTCTTTGTGACCA
>CAZBZA010000055.1:5605-13765 GCA_964495865.1 uncultured Lentimicrobiaceae bacterium | reverse complement strand
CGCCGGCGGAGGTCCTGAATAATTCGGTGCAGTCGCTCGAATTCCAGCTTATTAATGTAATCAGAAAACTCACCGTTTCGCAGAAACCAAAAATTGCTTTCGTCGAAGGACATGGCGAATTAACCGCTGAATACACTGCCAGCATCGAAGAAGCTTTAAGCGAATATTATGAAATTGACCACGTTCGGATCGACGGGCAACTATCGGCACTCACCAATCGGGTTGCCAAAGGGAAAGATTCGACCGAATACACGCTTAAAAACAAATACAAAGCAATAATTATTGCCAAGCCCGATTCAGCTTTCGCGAAGGACGAACGCGATAAATTTATCATCGACCAGTTTATCATGCATGGCGGCAAAGTGTTGTGGTTTATTGATCCGGTGTATGCCGAAATGGATAGTTTGCAAAAAACCGATAAAACGATTGCCCTCACCCACGAAATGAACCTCGATGATATGCTTTTCAATTACGGTGTGCGGCTCAACAGCAACCTGATAGTGGATGTAAATTCGCTTTCGATTCCGGTGGTTATTGATCAGAAAGGAAATCAGAAACTTATTCCGTGGATATTCTTCCCGGTACTTATTCCTACTTCAACGCACCCTATTGTCCGTAATTTGAACGCTATAAAAACCGAATTTGTAAGCAGTATCGATACGCTTGACACCCCGGGAGTTAAAAAGACCATTCTTCTGGCTACTTCGCGTTACAGCAGGGTGTTGAATACGCCTGTTATGATCAGCCTTAGCTACCTTTACCAAAAGCCGGATGTGCAAATGTTCAATCAGCCTTATCAGCCGGTTGCCGTTTTGCTGGATGGGGAATTTAATTCGTTGTTCCTCGACCGTGTGCCACAGGAAATTGCAGAATCTCCCGAAGTCGGTTTTATCGGGAAAAGTCCGAAAACACAAATGATTGTAGTAGCTGATGGTGATATTATCAAAAATCAGCTTCAGGCCGGAACTGCAAGTCCCGTGCCATTGCCACTGGGATACGACAAATATACCGGACAGCGTTTCGGTAACCAGGATTTTGTGCTTAATGCTGTTAATTTCCTCTGCGATGATTCAGGATTGCTTTCGGTGCGTTCGCGCGAAGTAAAATTACGCATACTTGATGCTGCACGCGTAGATGCTGAGCGCACTAAATGGCAGATAATCAATACCCTGGTGCCAATATTACTGGTTCTGGTATTTGCTTTTGTCCAGGGTTATCTCCGGAAACGGAAATATACAAAAGTCATTTAATCATTGCATCCGCAATATAATTTCAATTCAACCATTCCTGGCCGTTAAAGCAAGGTTAAAAATCGGATTTTTAAAAGAAATATACATAATGAAAAGATACAGAAATTCTATAATTCTGCTGGTTGTACTTGGTAGTATTGCGGCATTCATGCTTTTACAAAACCGCAGCGGTACATTTCGCAAGGATAGCAATTCCTTTGCGGTTAAAGATACTTCGTCCATAACAAAGTTTTTTCTGGCCGACAAAAGGAATAATATGGTAAAAGTTGAGCGGACTGAATCCGGCAAATGGTTGCTGAATGATAAGTACGAAGTAAATCCTACCATGGTTCAGGTAATGCTGCACACTTTTATGAGCATTGATATCAAGGAACCGGTTGCAAAGGCAACTCGAAATACTATCATCCGTGTTATGGCTGGGAAATCAGTTAAAACCGAGATTTATCAGAAAGTTTACCGTATAAATCTCTTCGGAAAAATAAAACTTTTCCCTCACGAAAAGCTTACCCGCACTTATTATGTGGGCGATGCAACCATGGAAAACGACGGAACTTTTATGCTCATGGAAGGTAGCGAAGATCCTTACGTGGTCGATATTCCGGGTTTCAGGGGATTTGTTACTTCGCGGTATTCAGCGCTCGAAGGCGACTGGCGGAGTCATTCGATTTACAAATTCAGGGTTCCGGATATCAGCAGTGTAACCATAAAATTTAATGAAAGACCTGAACTTTCATACTCAATAGCCAACAACAATAACAAGGAGTTTGTTCTGACAACCTTAACCGATAACCGCGCAATCGAAAGTTTTGATACAGTCATGGTTGTTCAATATCTTGGTGTTTTCAAAAATCTGAATTATGAAAGCATTCTCGATGAAATGACCAGGGCAAAGAGGGATTCAATTGTTGCTACAGTACCGACTTATGAAGTCATTCTGGTTGATAAACCGGGTAAATCGCACACACTCAAAGCTTGGAAACGCAAAGCCGATCCCGGACAGTTGGACCTCGACGGAAACCAGGCGGAATATGATTTTGAGCGTATGTACGCACTAATTGATAATTCCGAACAACTTGTTTCGATTCAGTATTTTGTGTTTAACGAAGTTTTTGTGCCCATACAGTTTTTTACACAAAATGTGATGAATGAATAAGCAATGAGATATAGTAAACTAAATCCGCTTTAAACGATTATTAATTAAAATTTGGTAATCGGATGTTTTCAGTAAAAGGGTTTATTCCTGTTTATACTGAAGTCGATATTTAGCATCAAAAGGTAAGTTCTTGAATTCACAAATCAGTATAAGTATTATGGATAAGATATTGACAAACAGTAGAGTATTGGTAACCGGCGGTGCAGGTTTCATCGGGTCGGCATTGATTGAAACTTTGTTAGCCAGTGATAATGAAGTTGTATGCCTCGATAATTTTGCCACCGGCAAGCGCCAAAACCTGGCTGAGTTTACCTCAAACAAGTACTTTCATTTTATTGAAGGCGATATCCGCGTTATCGATGATTGCCGAAAAGCAGCTGATGGAGTTCAGTATGTATTACATCAGGCTGCACTGGGTTCGGTGCCACGTTCGGTTAAAGATCCTGTAACTTCGAACGATGTAAATGTTTCCGGTTTTCTCAATATGATTACCGCCGCCCGCGATGCCGGAGTAAAACGCTTTGTTTATGCATCGAGTTCGTCGGTATATGGCGATCATCCTGCATTGCCGAAATTTGAGGAAAATACAGGGAACCCGCTTTCGCCTTATGCCGTTACCAAAAAAGTGAATGAGCTTTACGCAAAAGTATTTGGCGAACTTTATGGAATGCAGACCTTAGGACTTCGTTATTTTAATGTTTTTGGACGCCGTCAGGATCCTGATGGTCAGTATGCAGCGGTAATTCCACGTTTCGTGAAAGCACTAATGCGTCACGAAGCACCCATGATTTTTGGCGACGGAAGCCAGACACGTGATTTTACCTATATCGAAAATGTGATTCAGGCTAACCTGAAAGCTGCTGTTGCCGATAATCCCGAAGCTTACAATACAGCCTATAATGTTGCCTGCGGCGATCGCGTAACATTAAATGAACTTTATACTTTCCTTCGCGACGGACTGGCAAAATTTGATCCCAAAATCGGAAGCATTAACCCGGTTTATACTGAACCACGTCAGGGCGATATTCCTCATTCGCTGGCATCCATCGAAAAGACTTCACGCCTGCTGGGATATAATCCACAGTTTGATCTGAAACAGGGTTTGGCGCATTCAGTGAAATGGTATTGGGAGAATTTGAAGTAATTCATAAACTTATTTTACCAGTATTTTCCCCTGCATTACTTCATTGTCAGTAACTACCCTGCAGAAATACAATCCGGTCGAAACCCTTTGTCCGGATTTGTTGCTTAAATCCCATTTGGCAATATGTGGCTCACTCAATCCATGCGAAGTAGCTCTCAGTTCCGTGATATGGTTCCCGTTCAAATCATAAATGTTGATTTTTACCGGTGTTGTTTCATTTAGCATAAGAGCGAAATATGCTGTTTCTGAAGCAGGATTTGGATAAATCTCAATGTTTCCATTCTGTGTAACTGATTGATTTTTATCTATCCCAACCGAATTGCGTTTGATGTTAAAAAAATCGAGGTATTTCTGCATTAGAGTGGTTTGTGACAACGAATCGTTGACGTTAATCATTCCGCTGAGTGCAAATAAACTTCCAATGGTTTTATATAATCCGGCATCATTTGCAATTGAACATCCAAACCCTTCGTCGTGAAACAATGTGAATGCATTACCTAAGGGGAGCAAGTGATACATACTCACCTGGTAGCCAGTATTCAGGAAATTATCACCGTCAACAAACGATCCTTGCGCACCTGTAAGTGTATCATATTTATGAAACTTGTTCTTTGTCTCAATGTTAAAGCGGGGTTGCAGGCTTGTTTTAAGGTCATCGCGCCAAAAATTCAGGCTTTCGATATACAGATTCCCGCCTTGATCGAGATAGTCGGTAAGCAGCCTTCCTTCGGAGTAACTTAAAATATACCTGTCGCTGAATTTTCCAAGGCACAGAAACACCGATTGACTTTCGTTAATACGCGGATTTATTTCGCTCACGTTTTCAGCAAGGTAGCCCAGATCAATAATTTTCTGATATATAGCAGGTGCTGATTCGTGCTTTATATCAAGGTCAATCACCATCACAGGTAATTTCCCGATCCGGATGTAAAAAGTATCACTCAAAACAATTTTGGATGCCTCTGTAACATTAATTCTAACAGGGATTTGTGTTCCAAGTAGTGTGCTGTCCGAAACTTTAACCTGAAAATCGAAGGCTACCTGCTGCCCGGGTTGAATAGATCCGACTGATTGCGTGGCAGACGAAATCAACTTCATTTCCTGGCCGCCGATTACTATATCTGCTTGTATAACTGTTGAATTACTATGACCAATATTGGATAAAGTATAACGGAGTGTACCTGATTCGCCGGGAAGCAGCAATTGGTTATCGGGTTTGGTGCATTTTAATTCATTACTCTTTAAAAGGGATGAGTTTATCCTTGCCGGAAAGCTGTGTTTCCACATCAATAAATTACTGCTGCTGTTAACTTTTATGATGAAATTTTGTCCATCAATGGCATCGGGTGAAATACTGAAGCGGAATGCATCAGGGATTATCAGCCTGGCATAAGGGCCAATACCGGCAATAGTTTCCACCGTGTCAGTAAGCGAGATAAAAGTATCACTGATGCTGACAACAGATTTGATATTTGTAAGGGCATTTCCACTAAGATTGGTAAGGATAAGATCAGCGCGAACATCCTCGCCTTTGTCAATAATTGTGTCGTTGCCGCCATGAAGTTTTAATTCAGCTATAATGCCTGATGATAATAAAAATTGTTTTGTGTCACTGATGTTCCGGTAATCGGTAACCTTGCAATCAACAGTATAAACCTGTTGTGCTGAGCCTGGTGTGCATTCCAGCAGTCCATTCTGGTTAATTTTCAGATCATCGGGATATGCTTGTGGTGAAAACAGTACCTGGCTATACCTGTTGGCATCGTATTCGTTCAGATAACCTGTTATATCGAAATTCTTTTTATCGCCATCCGAAATTCCCGAAAAATACTGGTCGGGAGTAATTATCGGAATATTCCTGTAATTAAAAGTGATAGTCCCATCAGCGGCAAGCGTTGCCTGAAATTCATAGGGATAATAGGTGTCGCCGATTTTTTTTCTGAACATCCACCGGAATTTCGCCAGGCCTGCTTTCTGTTCATACCATGCCCCTTCATCGGGAAGATTGTTGGAATAAGCAATAGTAGCCAGCGGAGCGATGGTTTTGAAACTTTGGAGCAGCAGATCTGTTTCTGCATTATACGGCCAGGGGATTAAATCAGGAGTAAACTGAAGGAATCCGTTTTTCAGGTTCACATATACGGTATCGTATTTTTTTCCATAGAAAGGGAACCCGAAATCAAGTGCAACAGCACTCATTGTATCAGTTTCAGATAGCGGGAATAATCGTATCCCTTCGAAGTTCGTATAGGGCGAATCAGAAGCAATTCGTGTATAATCATAATTCAGGCTCCAGGTGTATGGAGGTTGCCCGCCGGAAGCATTGAGTTGCATTGCTAAAGGTTGTCCTTGCGTAAATGCGGGTACACTGCTATAGCTGATTTTTACTTTATTAACATCAGTGGAAACATTTACTTTGGCGTAGGTAACTGAATTGTTAACTATTTCAACAGGCGTAGCTGTGCATTCGCTAACCTGGGGAGAAGCATTACTGTAATCAATTACTGAAAAAGATTCAATGCTCCCGTCAGCCAGCGAATAGGGATCATTCTCTTCGACGCTTAGAAAAAACGAAGCCGTTTTATTATCCTGAATATAGCTCAGCAAAGGTGTAATATCCAATCCAAATTCAATACTCTTGAGTGTATCGTGGCTACCGGGACCCTGCATAGGGAAATCGCCACCCTGGAAATTAAAAATCGGGAAATCCATTGTATGGTCTGGTAAAAGAGAGGCAGCATCAGCCGACACCCCTGCCTGCACTCGTATCGCTGAGCGTTTAATGTGCTTCAGCCGAATTTTCATGGTGAGCAAAGGTTTATAATCGGGCTTCACTTTCACAACATGAACGGCATTATTCCATATACCGCCTATATTGTAGCCTTCGGCCAGGGTGCGGTACATCATATAACAAAAACCGCTGTCGTAATCAGTCGCGCCATAGCTGTTAACGAATTTTAAACCACCAATTTCCCAGTCCCTGACATCAATTATTCCATCGTTGTTCAAATCAATGGTATTGGTATAAAGCCCGTCGTTGTTATAATCGTATCGTATGCTGTCGTTATAACCAACAATGGTCATGGCATGTGAAGCCGGGGCATAGAAATTTGTAACTATATGTTTACCTGCTTCGGGTGTGCCGGCGGGTAAAGTTTTTACATCCCTCCAGCCAATATAAAAACTGGCAACTCCTCCGGTTGTAGATTCTCCCAGATGGTTGTATATCCAGTTTTTTAGAATTTGTACCCCTTTTGAAGTATTTGTTTTTATAGAATATACGTCCTCAATACGATTATGCATACCGTTATAGTATAAATCGTAACCGGTAATCCAGCGACCACCACCATCGGTAAGTCCACCGTAATCTTTTACATTCATGGTGCCGCAATGCTTCAAAACTTCGAAGCTGTGGAAATAGCTGACGCCAAAATATTCGTAACCCGTATTTTGAAAGTTATAAACGAAATGTGTAGGATATTGATTTATAGAAGTATCGGCTGCCAGGTTGCGCGCCTGATCCATTTCGTACGTAAAATTATATCCAACGGCCGAAGCTTGTCCGCAGGAGGCGCCAACCTGCGAAAAAACCGGCCTTAGGTAGGGCAATTCGGAATTATCGACTACAGCAGGAAGAACGAAATTTTTCAGGTTTTCGGGCAGGGTAAGCTCCTTTATATTTTGTTGATAAAGACTGTCGTAAACGTTTGGTTCGGCTCCGGCCGGAAAATTTTCTATGATCGCTGTATGGTGATCATAGTTAAGCTGTTGAGCCCGTGCTGACAGAGCAACAGTAATTACCAGCAAAACAAGTAAAATCTTTTTCATTCAATGGTTTTATGGAGTTCAAATTTACTAAATAATAAAACCGGTATGTAAATAAGCTTTTCAATACTTACATGATGAGCTTTGCCAAACCCATTACTGCTGCAAATAGCAGGTAGCCAACCACAAAACCACCAAATAAATATTGTATTAATTGTCTGCGATTTACAAAAAAAGGTTTATTCAGTTTTAATATCAGTATACCGAAAGGAAGATTTAATAAAATTGCGGTTATCAGCCCGGGTGTATATTTAACTGTATAAGCCGCAACGGCAATATGAGGCACAAATACGTTGAACAGCAATGCGCAGGCAATGGCTGTGGATATAAAAAGATATGTTTTATCGTTTTTTGTCCTCATGGCGGCTACGTATGCGTATAGCGCAGCGATTGTCAGTATTATGACTGAAAATAAAAACTGAGCGTATGTTGGTGGCTGAATAAAACTGACGGGGCTCATTGCGAGTTGTCCCGGCATGGTAATCGCTTCCTCTATATTATGAAGAATAAACCCTGCGATTAATAAAGTGAATGCTTTACGCGATGTGAACCCTGTAGTTCTCATAAATAAGCTTGTGAGATAGCTCAATAGTCCGTTAATAATTTCCCAATGATTAATTATCATTAAGATACAAAGTCAAGCCTTTGCGCCCCAATTTCCTGATAATCTACATTTTATTTCTTTGCGCCCTTGCGGTAAAAGAAAAACTACCGGATTATTGATAGTTAGTATCCTGCAAATATATTAATCACATCAATATAACTCAAAAGGAAATACATTTCGGAAA
>CAZBZA010000055.1:0-5505 GCA_964495865.1 uncultured Lentimicrobiaceae bacterium | reverse complement strand
CCTGCAAATATATTAATCACATCAATATAACTCAAAAGGAAATACATTTCGGAAAAAAAATAAAAGGCTCCCATCCGGAAGCCTTTTATAAAGTGTTTTATTTAATGAAATAAGTCCGGAAGAAATAAATCTCTGCGCCGCCCCTCGCCATGTCTCCCCTCTCCTTGTCCCCTTGTCTCCCCCTCTCCTTGTCCCCTCATCCTTCTCCCACAACTCAATCATCTAAACCAGTCCCTGCGCCATCATCGCCTCAGCTACTTTCACAAAACCTCCGATATTGGCTCCTTTTACATAGTTTATGGTTCCATCAGCTTCCTTACCGTATTTTTCGCAGGTATGGTGAATATTGACCATAATCGTATGTAATTCCTGGTCAACACGTTCGCGGGTCCAGCTTAAGCGCATACTGTTCTGGCTCATTTCGAGTCCTGAAGTGGCAACACCGCCGGCATTGGCAGCTTTACCCGGACCATAAAGAATTTTAGCAGCAACAAAAAGCTCAGCTGCTTCGTTGGTCGATGGCATATTGGCACCTTCCGAAACTACGAAACATCCGTTGGCAAGCAAGGTTTTGGCATCAGCTTCGAGGAGTTCGTTTTGAGTTGCACAAGGCAAAGCAACATCGCATTTTACACCCCATGGAGTTTTGCCTTCAACATACTGACAGTTGTATTTTTTTGCATATTCGCTCATGCGGCCGCGTTTGATGTTTTTAAGTTCCATCACATAGGCAAGTTTATCGCTATCAATTCCTTCCGGATCGTAAACATATCCATCCGAATCGCTTAATGTAACCACTTTTCCGCCTAATTGAGTCACTTTCTGGCAGGCATATTGGGCAACATTACCTGAACCTGAAATAACAACCGTTTTTCCTACAAAGCTCTGTCCGCGGGTTTTCATCATTTCTTCAGCAAAATAGGTGCAACCGTATCCGGTAGCTTCCGGGCGAATAAGAGAGCCGCCCCACTCAAGCCCTTTACCTGTTAACACACCGGTAAATTCGTTGCGTATGCGCTTGTATTGTCCGAAAAGGAAACCGATCTCGCGACCGCCTACTCCTATATCTCCGGCAGGAACATCGGTATCCGGACCGATATGCCTTTGCAGTTCAGTCATAAACGACTGGGTAAATTTCATTACTTCATTGTCGCTCTTGCCTTTAGGATCGAAATCGGAACCACCTTTGCCACCGCCCATTGGAAGTGTGGTAAGGCTGTTTTTCAACACCTGCTCAAAAGCAAGAAATTTCAAAATTCCAAGGTTTACAGTGGGGTGGAAGCGCAGACCTCCTTTGTAAGGTCCGATAGCGCTGTTCATTTCGATGCGGAATCCGCGGTTGATCTGGAATTCACCTTTGTCATTAAGCCAGGGGACACGGAAAATGATTACCCGTTCCGGTTCAACCATACGCTCCAGAATTCCTTTGTACTTAGGATTCTCCTCAATAAAAGGCATGAGCGACTGAACCACTTCCTTTACTGCCTGGTGAAATTCGACTTCTCCGGCATTCTTGGCAATTACTTTTGCCATAAACTGTTCAACCTTTTGGTCAATAATACTGTTCGACATAATGTTGGAAATTTAGTTGTTGAGTACAATATTTTAATGAGGCAATATTAATACTATTGATATGAATAGCAAGTTTTTTGAGGTATTTCTGCTTTCGTGTAAGTTATTGATATACAATAATATGTAAACAATATAGATAAAATAAGTAATTTACTTATAAAATTCGGTAAAACACTTAATAACGCATGCCGGATTTCAGGCTTCTAACCTGTTAGGGAACAATTGTTTTGGCTTCATGATCTTTCAATATCGGATTAAAAAATTTTATCCGCTTAATTCTTTATAGAGGTAAGATTTGGCATCACTTTTTTACCCATTTTTGTTAAAGGTTTTTGAATGATAAAAGACGTTTGGTTATGACTGATGAAAATGATTTACTGAATGATCCCCGAGAGATCAAAAAACTGATTTTTGAGCGGACTGAGCGACTTAAAGAGCTGGCGGCAATTAACCAAACCAACGACATACTGCGCGAAGGAAAACCTGTGGATGAAACGCTTCAGCAACTGGCTAAATTGTTTCCGGGGGCATGGCAATATCCTGAATATACCGTTTGCAGGATTGCATACAGCGACAAGGAATACAAGTCGCCCGGCTTTGAGGAGTCGCGGTGGATGCAGCGCCAGGCTTTTGATTTGATTGACGGTAGCTCCGGTTATATCGATATTTTTTACACCCGCGAGTTTGTTAAGCTAGATGAAGGGCCGTTTTTAAAAGAAGAAAGAGACCTGATTTCGAACCTCGCAACTGCTATAACAGGGTATCTTAACAGTATAGCCGCCAGGGAATTAATAAAGAAAGCGCGAACAGCAGATAAGAGTAAGAGCGTTGAAAACCAGCAGCGTGAAGCCCCTGTTAGCGGTAAACAACTGCTTCAGCGTTTTTTGAATAAAAACAATTACGACCGTGATGTTTATCACGATCTGCAGCCGTTTAAAGTAAAGGAAATATTGCTGGTAGCTAATCTTTACGATGCCTATACCATTGAAAAAGAAGGGCGGTTTTCGGAATATGTGCTTGGCGAATACCATCAGCTCAGCCTTACTTCCGTTCCCCGGATTACTGGGGTTTCATCTGCCGAAGAGGCTCTTATTCAGCTTAATGCAAAGCATTACGATCTCGTTATTTTTATGGTGGGTGTTGACAAAACGCTTCCGGTAAGCATTTCGGCGCAGATCAGGAAGGATTTTTCGTACATCCCCATTTTTGCTTTGCTTAATAACAATTCGGATGTGGCTTACTTTACTTCCGTAGCCGAAAAGTATAAAACCATCGACAGGGTTTTTGTTTGGAATGGCGAAAGCAAAGTGTTTTTTGCCATGATTAAGCTGCTCGAAGATAAAATTAATATCGAAAATGATACGCGTGTCGGACTGGTAAGGGTTTTGTTGCTGGTTGAGGATAGTCCGCAGTATTATTCGCGCTATCTGCCTTTGCTGTATGGAATTGTAATGGATCAAACGCGCCGAATAATTGATGATGTAAGTACTGATGAACTATATAAGGTGCTGAGGCTTAGAGCGCGTCCCAAGATTTTGCTGGCTGCCAATTACGAGGAGGCTCTTGAAATTATCAACGATTACCAGGATTTCTTGCTTTGCCTGATAACAGATGTTAAATTTAACCGTGGCGGGAAAGAGTATGAAGAAGCCGGGTTCGACCTGGTGAGTTATGTGCGAGATTCCAATTCGGAAGTGCCAGTTATCATACAGTCCTCAAATCCTGAAAATGCAAAACGGGCTTATGATCTGAGGGCGACTTTTATTAACAAGAATTCTGAAAGCCTCTCGCAGGATTTTAAGAGTTTTATCGCTCACTACCTGGGATTTGGCAATTTTATTTACCGCGATAAAGAAGGTGTTCAGATTGCTGTTGCCAAATCGCTGCGCGAATTTGAAAATCATCTCCGCACCATCCCCGACGAATCATTGATGTATCATGCCCGGAAGGATCATTTTTCGTTATGGTTGATGGCACGTGGAGAAATTCAGGTAGCTAAAATCATAAATCCGGCTAAAGTTACTGATTTTCAAAGTCCAGACGAACTCAGGTTGTACCTGATCGATGTTATCCGCCAGTTCAGGAATGAGCAGAATAAGGGGAAAGTTATCCCTTTCGAGGAATCGGCTCTGCTCGACGAACATAATGTTGTTACACTGGTGCCAGGTTCGCTGGGAGGCAAGGGACGAGGGCTGGCTTTTATTAATACGCTTATTTATAACTACGATTTTAACCAGCATGTACCCGATATTAATATTAAGTCGCCGCTTACTTCGGTGATCGGAACCGATGAATTTGAGTATTTTATCGAACGCAACCGGATAAGGGAAAAAATTACCGATTTCGAAAACTATGGCGAAATACGTAAAATATTTACTTCAGGAGTACTCACCGATACATTGATCCGGCGGCTACGTATTTTACTCAAATTAATTGATAAGCCACTTGCCGTAAGATCGTCGGGCTTATTCGAAGATTCACTCTCCCAGCCTTTTGCAGGGATTTTTGAAACGTATTTGCTGCCAAATAATCATCCGGATATTAATGTACGGCTTACCCAGGTAATGGATGCCATTAAACTGGTGTATGCATCGGTATTTTCGCCCGAAGCCCGCGGTTATATCGAAGCCATTAACTATAAACTCGATGAGGAGAAAATGGCGATTGTAATCCAGCAGGTTGTTGGTAATCAGTATGATGATGTGTATTATCCTCATATCAGCGGCGTAGCTCAGTCGTATAATTATTATCCGTTTGCACATATGAAACCCGACGAAGGTTTTGCTGTTGCAGCACTTGGACTTGGAAAATACGTTGTTGACGGAGGCAGCGGATACCGTTTCTCACCCATTTATCCGGATGTGGAAATATTAACCCCCAGGGATTTATATAAAAACTCCCAGGTTAAGTTTCTGGCTGTTGATCTGGCAAAAAGTGACGTGAACCTGCTTGATGGCGAAATGGCCGGCCTGCGCGAAATGGATATTGATGTAGCCGAAAAACATGGAACGCTCAGGCACCTGGCGTCGGTATATGATCCTGATAACCAGCGGATGGTGCCTGGTATTACTACTCCCGGACCTCGTGTTGTTAATTTCAGCAATGTGTTGAAATACGACTATTGCCCTATGGCTAAAACCATTGAAACTGTGCTGGATATTGTAAAAGAAGCTATGGGGACTCCCGTTGAGATTGAATTTGCCATTGATCTGACCCGCGATGCCAATTACAAAACTACCTTTTACCTTCTGCAAATTAAACCACTGATAGGTGCGGAGCTCGATTACCAGGTAAATATGAATGAAATCAAGCGGGAGGAAATAGTTCTTTTCTCCGACAAAGGAATGGGCAATGGACTGGTTCCGGATATTACGGATGTAATTTATGTGGATAAGGACGAATTCGACAAAAGTAAAACCCAGGAAATGGTGATTGAGATCGAAAAACTCAATAACCTGATGAAAAAGGAAAACCGGAAATATATTCTTATCGGTCCGGGGCGCTGGGGCACACGCGATCGCTGGATAGGAATTCCTGTTAACTGGCCACAGATCAGCAATGCGAAAACAATTGTTGAAACCAGTCTCGAAGGTTATCCGCTTGACGCCTCGTCAGGATCACATTTTTTTCATAATGTTACCTCCATGAACGTAGGATATTTTTCGGTGCTTCCCGAAATGGGCAAAAGCTATATTGATTACGAATTGCTGAAAAAGCAGAAACTCATAAACAAAACGAACTTTTTCAGGCATGTAAGGTTTGATAAAGCATTGAAAATACGAATGGACGGACGGAAGCGAATTGCCGTTGTAACCTGGGAGAGCCCGTAAGACGTAAAGACGTACAGACGTAAAGATGTAAAGACGCAATGCTTGCGTCTCTTCAACAAGCGTCTCTTCAACAAGCGTCTCTTCAACAAGCGTCTCTTCAACA
>CAZBZA010000054.1:1543-13808 GCA_964495865.1 uncultured Lentimicrobiaceae bacterium | reverse complement strand
AGTTCATTATATTCATTTAATCAATAAACCGATTAAATATTGAATATAGTGTTTTATATAAAGATATTTTAAACCTACTTATACTTCCATCTAAGTAGCAATATTACAGATTCGATTTTACAGCCGCCCTTTATGAGGGCGGCTGTTTTTGTATTATGGAGTATAGAAATTATCGAAGATTCATCCTGAAATTTCCGCCGTATCTTCCTCCGAAAGTCGAAAATCCAGGGCCTTGCTTATACCATCCACCTGTGCGGCATTTCGGCCTCCCACAATAGCAGCCGTAACTGCCGGATTTTGTAAAGTCCAGGCAATAGCCACTTCCCCGGCCGAACGTCCGTATTTCGCACCAATTGTTTTTAGTTTTTCAACAAGGAGCAGGTTTTGTGTGAGAGCCGGCTCCTGAAAATAACTGCTGTTCCTTCGCCAGTCGTCGGAGGGCATTGCAGCAATTCGTTCTCGGGTCATGGCTCCTGTAAGCAATCCTGATCCCATTGGGGAGTAAACAATTACACCAATTCCTTTTTCATTGCAAAACGGCAGAATCTCTTTTTCATATTCCCGGTTTAACAGCGAGTATGGGGGTTGTAAGGATGATACGGGGGCGATTTTCATACATTGTTCTATCTGTTTAACATTGTAATTCGAAACGCCGATATAACGCACTTTCCCTTCCGATCGGAGCTTTTCCATCATTTCCCAGGCTTCCTCCAGGTCTGCATCAACTGGCCAGTGAACCTGATAAAGGTCTATCACCTCAACATTTAGCCTTCGCAGACTTGCTTCACATTCCATGCGTATCGATTCCGCTTTTAAGTTCTGGCTTGTCTTTCGGGTATCGTCCCACACCAATCCACATTTTGTAAAAATGTAAGGCTTTGCGCTCATGCCTTTGAGTGCTTTTGCTACCAGTTGTTCGGAATGCCCCAGTCCATAAACCGCGGCAGTATCAATCCAATTCATTCCTTTTTCAATAGCACGATGAATGGCCGCTATGGCTTCTCCATCGTCCTGCGGACCCCATCCGAAGGCCCAGTTGCCTCCGCCAATAGCCCATGCTCCGAATCCGATCCGGGTAATCATCATATCTGTATTGCCAAATTTTGCTGTTTCCATAGTAATACGATTCGTTATTTTATTGCTAAGGTAAGGAAATTTTGGCGGGCCTGCTAAACCATTAGCAATTTAGATTTTCTGATGATTGCGGCTTTCAATAATTTAACTGCTTTTTTGAAAGGCATAAAAAAAGGAGGCAACTTTTGACCTCCTTTTCTCAAAAACTACTTATACAGCAAATTTTCACTTTAGCCTTCAAATGCACTGAAAGGATTTTCAGATCACCGGAATACGGAAGAACTGCATTACAGTCGAAGCGTTTTCACTTGTTACTGCCAGATGAAATTTTCCGTCTTTAAAAACATAGTATTCAACCTGAAGATGTGCTTTTTTATAAGTATTATTCCACAAATCGCCACATTCTCCATATTCACAAAGCTTATAAAGTCTGAACCCGTTGCGCGAAGTAACATATTCCATGAGGGCAGTACAATTGGCAGGGGCTCCTTCGCATCGAACCGGAAGTCTTTCACATAAATGACCATTGCAGGAATAGGCATCCACCTTTTTAAGCGGCACTTTAAGGATAGTCCCATCATCCAGGGTAAGGCTCATGTTAAATAATCCTGGTGTAATTTTCTGGCAGAAGTAGGTTTTACCATTAAAGGTGACATAACTGGTTGCTTCGCCGCCTGCTCTGAGCATAAGAACAGACATGACCAGTATCAATAATACAGCTAGTTTTTTCATTGCTTGGTCCTCCTTATTTTAGGGTTGTTAATCACTGTCATAAAGGTAGTTAACATACTGATAGTGAAGCAAATAAAATCGATCATACAGCAAAATAAATCGATGAGTTGTTAGCCGTTGGATTCAGTAATTTCACAGGCTTAAATGAATGGTTCACCGACGAATATCCATAAAAAAAAGAGGTGCTCTGTTAAATATCAGGTTGAAAAATGGTAATACAGCCCCGTTCATAAAAAAATGCTGATCACAACGTTTAAATAGCAATTACTAATCGAACGAACAGTTGCGGAAAGATTTTTCGGAGTATACCAAATCCATGAATGATCAATCCTGACGATCAATAATTAGAAAAAAATCGATATTAATATCCCGCAGAAAAAACTCAGCACCCAATGTTTGGGTATAACAGGAAAAACTAGTATCACTTTTTCTTCTCAATAATATCGAAGAAATTCTTCTGGTAGGTATCGCCGATCGGGATTCGCTGATCAGCAATTTTTATATGTTTCCGCTCAATAGATTCAATTTTTCCGATAGCCACAAAATACGATCTGTGAACACGGCAGAATTGATTTTCGGGTAAAACCTCTTCCATACCGCGGGCATTCATCAGGGTCATAATGCGTTTGTTTTTGGTTACAATCCGCCAATAATCGCCCATTCCCTCAATATACAAAACATCCGATGCTGTAATTTTTTCAAGATGGGTTTCCGTTTTTACGAAAAAATAATCCCGCTCGTGAGTGTCGGCCGCAAGTGTAGCAACAGGCCTGCTTCCTTTCAATTCCGACTCAGTCTGCATCAGTTCATACACTTTGTTTATTCCTTTCAGGAAACGCTGAAAGGAGAATGGTTTAAGCAGGTAATCGGTTACGTCGAGCTCAAATCCCTGAATAGCATAGGTATCATACGCCGTTGTCATTATCACAAAAGGCTTTACTTTCAGTGCGTTGAGCAACTGTATTCCGGTAAGGTCCTCCATCTGAATGTCGAGCAGAATGAGGTCGACGTGATTGTTGCGAAGGTATTCCATGGTATCGATGGCATTATCAAATGACTGCATCAGATTCAGGAAAGGCACCTTGGCACAATATTCTTTTATTATTTCGAGAGCCAGCGGCTCATCGTCAACGGCTATGCAATTTATTTTCATATCAGGTGGTTATTTCAAGGTTAATACTGAAAGTTTCTGCTTCCTGGCTTATCAGCAGCTTATGTTTGCCGGGATAAATCAGTTCAAGCCTTCTTTTAATCGTACCCAGGCTTATACCTCCTGTAGGTTCCTCGTTTGCGGCAGTTGTATTTTTAATGTAATTGACAACTTCAAAAGAAATTTTCCCCTTTGCTGTCGACAAATGAATGAGGATTCCGGGCCGCCTGCTTTTACTGCTGTGCTTAAATGCATTTTCGACAAATGATATCAGCAACATAGGTGCAATACTGAGGCCATAAATATTTCCTTCGATGCTGACCGATACAAAATCAGGCGATTTAATTCGCAGGTTCTGGAGTTCGATAAAACTTTGCAGGTATTCAATTTCCTTTTCGAGCGGAACTTTTAGCGCAGCCGAATCATAAAGCATGTATCGCATGATTGATGATAACTTCATGACTGCTTCGGGGGCTTCGTCCGATTTTCGATAAACCAGCGAATAGATGTTATTGAGTGTGTTAAAAAGAAAATGCGGGTTTACCTGCGATCGCATCAATGCAAGTTCACTGGCCTGCTGCTGATTGATAAGTTCGTCGCGGAGTTTCTGCGATTCGAACCAGCTGATCATAAAACGTATCAGGATGGCGTAAATCCCAATAATGATGACCATCCGCAAGTTATTCCACATATAAATGGTTTCAAATGTCATTTCTTTTCCGGGCTGGTCAGCGAAAAATTTCCAGAAATAAAACTCAGCAGGTGTTCGGAAGGCCGTAACTATAATTATCAACATCAGTACGGTAAGCAAAGCGGTAATTTTACTGTCGAATTTCAGAAAACGCGGAAACACAAGGTAAATCGTGTAGAATGTAATCATATTCAGGATAGTCGAGATGAAAACATCTTTCAAGTAGTTGTTGTCAGCCAGTAAAGCTTCTCCGGGTTTTCCGATGTACAGCGGAAATAGTGCCTGGTTGATGATATAAAACCAGTAGAGTATGTGTATTAGTATGATATTTTTACGTTTCATTTTACTTTAACTGTAAGGTGTCGTTTTCATCACTCTAAGTTACGCAAAATAATGAAAAACAGCACTGTAAGTCATCATCGAATCGATGAAACGTAATGATTTACCGGCAAACGGATTGCTTGAATCTGCCAGAAGTCAAAATTACACGATGAAGCAAATTGAACTGCTTTTGCTTGCTCAATTGTAAAGCTGGGTTCTTTTAAAACAATACATTTAAACATCTGCATTCCGGTTCCCCGGAATCAGCACCCTAAACTCGCTTCCTTTCCCCGGCTCGCTTTCTACTTCGAGTCGGCCACCGTGTTTTTCAATAAACTCCTTGCAGAGGATCAATCCCAGTCCGGTTCCGGGTTCCTGGTCGGTGCCTTTGGATTTGTGGGCGGTGTCGATACTGAAAAGGTTTTTCAGCTTGTCGGCCGAAATACCGATTCCGTTATCCCTGATACTTAAAATGCAAAACCCATTGTTCCTGGATATCGCTACATGTACTTCGCCGTTTCGGGGAGTAAACTTCAACGCATTGGTGAGGAGGTTACGCAATATTGTATTCATCATGTTCACATCTCCGCTTATGAAGCCATCCGTTTTAAACTCGGAAACTATACTGATGTTTTTCCGGGCTGCCTGCACGGCAACAAGTTCGATGCTTTCCTCCGCCTGTACTTTCAGGTCGAGTTGTTCAGGTTTAAATGAAATGGTTCCGGTTTGTGACCGTGCCCACAACAGTAAGTTCTCAAGCAGCTCATGCGCCTGCTGCGATGATCCTTTTATGTTTTCCAGTGTCTTTTGCAGTTTTGTAATATCAAGGTTATCAAGGTTTATCAGTAAAATATCCGTAAGGCCGGTAATAGCATTGAAAGGATTCCTCAGGTCGTGGGCGATGATCGAAAAAAATTTGTCCTTAGCTGCATTTAACTCATTGAGTTCTTCATTTTTAGTTACTATTTCTGATTTCTGCGCTTCAATAAGATGTGTTCTCAACCTGACTTTTTCTTCGAGTAAGCGTAGTTCTCTGGTATGGCTGCGCTCCCTGATTTTGATATACAGAAATACCAGAATCACCAGCAGAAATAAATATGCCGCATAAGCGACCTTACTTTTCCACCAGGGGGGATAAATAAGTATGGAAAGGCTTACACCGGTTTCGTTCCAGCGTCCGTCGTTATTACATCCTTTTATGTGCAGAGTGTATTCGCCTGGCGGAAGGTTGGTAAAGGCGACAAAATTGCGCGTACCGATATCATTCCAGTCATCGTCAACTCCTTCGAGACGGTATGCATAGCGGTTTTTAACGGGATTGGTAAATTCGAGCGCTGCAAATTCAACCGTAAATGTGTTTTCGAAATGCTTCAGCAGGATTGGACCTTCTTCTTCCAGGTTAAGATATTCCCTCGCTCCTTTACTTAACTTATAGGCAGCAGTGATGGCAATAACCGGAATGTGGGGATTGGAACTTAGCGAATCAGGATAAAAAGAATTAAACCCGTTCATGCCGCCAAAAAACATTTCGCCGCCGGCGCTCCTGAACGATGCTCCCATGTTGAATTCAGGGCTTTGCAAACCATCCTCCACCGTATAAGTGCGGAACCGGTCAGCAGATGCATCATAGCGGCATAAGCCGTTACCGGTGGCAAACCACAGATCATGGTTTTTATCCTCAAGGATACTGTAAACCAGGTTGCTTGGGAAACCCTGTTCCGCTGAATAATAAATGAAGGCAGCGTTTTTTTTCGAATACTTGTTTACGTATGAGTTTGTACCTATCCAAATGTCTCCGTTCCGGTCTTCGCTTAATGCAGTAATAAAATTGTCGGATAATGAATTCCGGTTAGTATCACTTTTACTGAAATGCGTGATTTGGTTTTTCTTAGTATCAATCACATCCAGTCCGTTAATGGTTCCTACCCACATGTTGCCGTCACTATCTTCGAGCACGGTATATACCAGGTTCGAACTGATCCTGAACTGCGGTATTGCCCCTGCATAATAATGTTCGGGGCTGTATCCGTTTCGTAGGGCTTTGTATACCCCGTCGTGGGTAGCAATCCAATAATTCCCTTTTCGGTCCTGTATAATCCTGTTGATCCTCAATCCGGTAAAATCGGGCAAACCCCTGTTTTTAAAAAATGTACCGGGCCGTGCAAACCGTTCTCCCTTCTCGTCGTATACCAAAAGTCCGTCGCGTGTACCTAGCCAGATGGTGTGCATATTATCTTCAAAAATGCAATGGATATAGTCGTTGGGAATGTGATATTTCCCTTTCAACCTGGAGGAATAATGCGTCACTTCGCCGGTTTCACGGTTATAAAGGTTAAGTCCCTGCCCCCAGTTGCCTATCCAGATTGCTTTATTTTTATCCTGGTACATTGATGCAATAACATTTCCGGCCAGATCAACAGAATAAGGCGAATCGCTATGGCGGTAAAGCTTGAAATTCCTCTTTTTTAGATCTGTTTTGTTAATACCCGACAAGGTTCCTATCCACAGGTTGTCGGAATTATCGATGGCTAAGGAAAGGTTTATATTGTGGTTAAGCCCGCTTTTTTCGGCAGTAAAGCGTTCGAAAAATACCTTGCTATCGTGGTCGCGGCTCATCCTGTTCAGACCTCCTCCTTCGGTGGCTATCCAAAGGTTGCCTGATTTATCTTCCTGTATCGCCCTGATAAAGTTATGGCTCAGCGACAATTCGTTCCTGCTGTCGTGAATGTAATGAGTGAATCCCTTTCCTTGTGGTGAGAAGTGGTTAAGCCCTGCTGAGGTTCCTATCCAAAGGTCGCCTTTCCTGTCCTGGTATAAAGCTGTAATGTTATCGTCCGAAAGGCTTGACGGATCGGCTGAACTGTGATTGTAAACAATAAAAGTTCCCTGTTCCGCATTAAAAGCCGCCAGCCCTTTGGTGGAAGCTACCCATATTACACCTGATTTGTCTTCGAGCAACGGGATGTTATTGTCCTTTGCGCTTCCGTCGAAATCGAACGGGCTGTTATAATGCCTGAATTGCATGGTTTCAGGGTCGTAAACGGACACAACAGGCGGGGTATTGATGAGTATTTTCCCGTTACGTGTGCATTTAACATCATAAACGCATTCCGTTATCAAATTCTGAAAAGGTAACGAATATTGTATCCGGCTGAAACGTTTCCCGCTCCGGTTATATTTAACAAGTCCTCCTTTGGTGGCAATCCACAGGTTTCCTTCTTTATCCCCCGCAATGCCGTTAATCCAGTTGTTGGATATTGAATTGGAATCGCCCGGATGGTATGTAAAAACCTCGAAAGTGTATCCGTTGTATTTATTAAGCCCGTTTTGAGTACCAAACCAGATATATCCCCTGGAGTCGTTGAAAATACAATTGACAACACTTTGCGAAAGTCCGTCGCTGATGGAATAACCCGAAAAGAAATATTGCTGTGCATTGGCCGACAGCATATGCAGAAAAAGAGAAATCAGCAAAACAGCCTTTGTACTATTTTTCATCCCGAAAGCACGATTACTGAGCTAAATACTATTATTTTTTTCAGCCCCGATGGTATAAAGTTGGTTCAGGAAATATGAGCTGGTGTGTGTGTATGCAGTATCAAATTTACAAAACCTTTGCTGATATTCCTAATTCATCAATTTGATTTGAATCCGGGATTAAGAAAACTAAATTCCTGGTATTTCTGTCAGGCTTTTTACTACAGTATTTTTTCGACGAATCCCATACTTTTTCCGCCAAACAGCCCTATTCGGTTTGTAATTGGTTTACCGTTTTTAACTATGGGCTGATCGATTACATTTGCTTTACAGTCAAGGTATTAAGTAATTTTACTTCACAAATCAGAGAAGTAATTTAATCCAATAAAAAACATAGAGCCATGAAAACATCCATCTTAATTTCGAGCTTTGCTGCACTTTGCCTCCTGGTTACTTTCGCAGAAGCACCTCGTCGTCATGGTAAAGACAAAATGATTGCAGCCCCAACCGAAAATATCACAATCACGACAGTAAATAGTCCTGTTTTGCTATCGGGACCAGTGATAACATCTGAAAGAATAAAGAAATCCGCGATTACTGTTCCGGCTGTTCCGGCCGAAGATTTCAGTTACCTTAAATTTGATGTTACCATTTATACTCAGGCTGATGAAAGCACGCCTATTGACGAGGCACTGCCGGAATCATTGGAAACCGCTTACGGTTACCTGAAATTTAATCCGGGCGACTATTTTACTGAAACTGAGCTGCCCGGTGCTGTAATTACTGAATTGCCGGAAGCAGAAAACACTGCAGAAGCTGCAACCAATCTATCAGTACCTGCATTGAATGAGTTCGGGTATCTCCGGTTCGATGTTAACACATACATGAGCAACAGCAATGCCGATGCCGGCGGTATTGGCGAGTTGCCGCAGCAGGAAACCGAAAACGGCGATAGTTCAGCAAATGAAGTTATTGATTTTACCGGCATCAACTACAGCTATCTTAAATTCGACGTAGCCAAATATTATGATCCAAACAGCCAGGGTGCTACTGAACAGTTTGAGTTACCGGAAGAATAAGCAGGAATCAGAACGCAGTCAGGAAATTTTGGCAGGTGTTTCCAAAATCCGCTACATGGAGGCTATCGAATAACAGGTAGCCTCTTTTTATGCCTTTATTACAGAAATTACAGTTCTTACCAGGGAAAAAATTAACCCGAAAACGAAAAGAACAGCACTGATTTTCAAAAGAATTTCAACAGTTCCCATATCCCTTTTTATAATAATCCTGATTTTTGAAAAAGGAAATACCATTTTTGGAATTATTCTTCCCATTTTTTGAGAAAAATATATTATAAGCTTGTTATTCATGCACTTACGTGGTAAATAAAATGCTTCCTGTTTTCACGGAAAGTTGCAACCGCCAGGTAAACAGTTATATTTCAGGGGTTAAAAAAATGTAAGGAAGCTTATGGTATCCCTAAAAACAAAAAAGGATGCGCACATTTGATACGCGATCCCTCATTGTTATGTCATTTGTTGATCAGCAGGTAATGAAATATAGCAATGAATGCATTTTCAAATCACCTCTGCCAAAAGAATATGCTAAGCTTTAACTTTTAACTACAACTATCTGCTGTGTTACTGACGAATTATCCTTTGACAAACGGATAAAATAAATCCCGTTTCTGAGCCCCGGAATATCAATTGTTTGACTGTCGCTTATTTTATTTTGCGAGAGCACAATTTTTCCCTGTTCATCAAAAATGGTAACATCAGTATCTCTGGCATTTTCAATTTTTATGGCGTTTGATGCCGGGTTCGGATATATAAGTATGTTATGCAAACCCAAGGTGTTGTTTATTTTATACACTACCTCATAATCCGTTGTAAGCCCCACCTTTGTTGTACCCTGTGGTAAAACCAGCGTAAATGGTTCGGATATAAATATATCATTGCTTGCATTCGACATTTTAACAGCCACCTTATATTCCCCTTCATCGCTTACATTAAAGGTACGTAAATTAGCACCGGAAACCGGCTCATTGTTAAAAAACCATTGATACAAGGTATTTTCGGTTGTGTCGGTTGTAACTTCAACCTGCGTAATTATTGGTTTTGCCTTTATGATATTTTCTTTATTTTTCCCGGCAATAACTTTGGCCCCGACCGAATTCGGGTGTATCCCATCAGGGAAATTCGCCGGCATGTAGGAAGTGGCATTGTACATATCAATCAGATGAACCCCTTTTTCGAATGCTATCTGGTGAAGAATAGGTATAATCTTCATTACGATAGTGTTATCATTAATGTTATATGCTGACGAATATGCCTTAGCCGGTGTAACCATGTATATTTCAGGATGCGATGGCATGGCACGGAATTTATCGATCATATCAATGTAGTCGGCTTTATAATTTACCGGTTTCCAGTTCGCGCTTTTCGAATCATTGGTCCCCAGTTTTATAAGGATAATATCCGGATTGAGACTAAAAGTATAATTGTACTGCGGTTGGTTCCACCAGGGAGAATCGCCTGTTTTAGACATGGTAGTGCCCGATACACCCAGATTTTCGGTATAATATCCCACACCCAGCATATCCCTCAACTGAATGGCCCAACTGTTAAAATAGTTACCCGCGCCGCCTTCGGTAATGCTGTTGCCGATGCATGCAATTTTTACTTCCGACATAGGACTGCCATCCGCATTGCAGCTTTCAAATTTAACAACAGGCATATTCAGCGGTTCGCTGCCTACGGTTACCCGCCTTTTCGACCTGAATTCGCATGTGCCAAAAACCACCTCCGCGTTGTCCATGGTGTTACCGTTCAGGAACTTGTATTCGTAATCCAGACCAGGAATAACAGGTATTGAAATTTCATAAATACCATCGCTGTTAAGGTCGTTTAACTGGTGCGAAGTGGTATTCCAGTTGTTGAAAGTACCTGCAGCATGCACCCCGTTAGCCGACACCGTTTTACCCGTCATATCAACGCTCAGGTTCAGGTCGGTCCGTTCGGTTGAACCACAATCGGTACAGGAATTAAAACATACAATTCCCAGTGTTGTATTAGCCTGGGGGACTACAATATTTCTGTCGGCACCCGATCCGGAACCGCAGGGTGTAGCCTCCAGTGATTCGAAATTGCTCCAGTTGCCGTTGCCACGGGTATACCGGTAATTAAACGATTCGCCGGCAGGAAGGTAAACTGTTATTTCAAAAATACTATCGTTATTGTTATCCGTTAACAGTTGAAATTTGTCGAGGCTCCAGCCGGCCCAGTCGGAACCCACATAAACCCCATTGGTTGGATATGCTTCGGACATGTTAACCCGAAAGGTTACCATTACATTTGATGCCGATAAAAAAGTTGTAGGAAACAACATTAAAAATACGATTCCAATCCACAAATATTTAGTAACGGGTTTGGATTTTACTTTCTGATACATAGGGAGTTTAGTTTAAAAAATGCTTAAAATATTTAAAAATTTGCTCCCAATCCTGAAAGTAAATCGTTAAATCTGAATTACTGGGCAAATATAAATAGATTTTTTTATATGCTAAAAGCACGATGCGTTTGGGTTAGGATACAAACATGCGATCCGTTTGCAGGGATTTTACGAATTAAGCAACAGGCAGTTTTAGGGCAAAATGGGTACTCGCATTTACAAAAAGAAAAAACATTGCGGCAGAGTTTTTAAAATAATGCCGGTTTGAATTTTTATCCCAACCTATTCACAAACCTAGTGATCTCTTTGAGACTTAGAGCCTTCGTGGCATACTGATTATTTGCCACGAAGTCACGAAAACACTAAGATTCACTAAGATAATTTAAAGGCGGGCCATTTCAAGATTAGTTCAGGCTAACTTAACTTTTGTAACTTTCCTTACCTTTTGTCGTCGAACATTTAATACAATCAGGCTGTAATCAATCCTTTAATTTTTGCAAACAATGTCACTCTGGCGCGTTATCCTTTGTATAATTTTCCCACCTCTTGCTGTAATTGATAAGGGATGTGGTTCAATCGTAATAGTTTTCATTCTTACACTTTGTGCGTGGATTCCTGGTGTTATCGGCGCATTGGTTATATGTAAAAAATAAGAACCGGATTACCGATCCGGCTATTTTATCTGTTTTCCCGGGTATTAATAACTCTATTTCCTCAAAACTGCCTTATATTTACGTTATTATTTCCTGCACATTGCATTGTATTGAATGCTTGTGTTAAAATCAGTTTTCATTTATTTCCAAACCTAAAACAAAAAATCCCGATGAAAAAACTCTTCATTCCATTGCTGTTTTCAATGTTTGTTGTTGCTGCATGCCAGGAAAAAACGCTTGCCCCTGTTGCTGATCCTGCTGCTGAAAAAGCAATTATCCTGAACAATCTCGACATGATGTATAGTGCTTATACGGGTAGGGATGCTAATACTTTTATGGCTTTTTGGGCCGATAGCAGCCTGTTTTGCGGTACTGCCCCTGACGAATTCTGGAACAAGGAGGACTACACATCTATCATGCAGGAATCAATGGCAGATACATCCATTACCTTGCCAGCTTTTACTTTTGGTAAACGTGAGGTTATACTGGATAAAGATGCAAACTCAGCCGTTGTAGTCGAACGGTTGTTTATAGAAGGTTCGCTCGACCAAATGCCTATGAGGAATGTAACCTTTCATCAAAAAACGGATACTGCCTGGGTATGCACTTTCAGCAGTATGAGCTTTACCCCGCGCAACGAAGACTTGAGTAAGATAATGGCGGCGCTGAAGGAGTAAGGGACGGGAGGATAAGGAGATGGGGCGGCAAGGAGAAGGG
>CAZBZA010000054.1:0-1443 GCA_964495865.1 uncultured Lentimicrobiaceae bacterium | reverse complement strand
CAAGGAGAAGGGCGAGGGGTGAGAATCTACGATCAAGTTTGAAATTTAATTGAGGATTTTTCCGACTTCGGTCTTCCGGCCTCTAAATTAAGGAGGAATATGATATTTACCCCTTATCTGAAGTGTTCCGGAATTATATTTTCCAAAATCCTGATGCGAGAGTTTCAGGATTTTTTTTGTACGTTTCCCTTTATTGTTGTTTACGCCCTGCAAGCTATGCTGGTTTTTAACGAAATCACAACAAGTAGCAAAGAAGATTTATTTGTACCTTTTGCATGAGTTGGATAAACTTAGCGGTGGAATTTCCTGTTTGTAAAAGATTTATATTTGACACTTGTCTGATTGGTTTCACCGACCAGATTAAATCGGAATCCGGGTTATCTCAAAATCCAATAAAATGAAAACACAAAACAGTTTCCTTTTACTCTTCATTTTGTTGTTAAACAGCTGTTTATCCGATGAACACCTGGAATTTACTACTGTTCCTATAAATGGCAGCCTGGCTCAATTTGTAAACCTGCTGCTGAAATCAGGATTTACTGAAGCACAAAAAGAAAAAGAAAATCAGATTATACTTAACGGAGTGTTTTTAGGAAAGAACTGTGAGATATATGTGTATGGAACAAGGAAAAGTCAAACTGCATATAAAGTCAGAGTAAATATGCCTGGTGAAACTCCGGATTCACTGCAATTAAGTTTTGAAAAATTACAAAAGCTGTTTTCATCAGAATATGGAATGGGAAAAACCAGGTACCAACAATATAGAAATCCCGAAAGGTTTATGTTTAATGAACCAGGGCTCAAACGGCAAATACGGAAAGGGGACAGAACCAAATACACTATAGATGAAGGCTTTATAACTTTAGAAGTTCAGGATGGATACATTTCAATAACTTATCTGGATAAACTGAATGATGACATCAATGAGAAAGAAAAGGCGGAGGAAACTAAAAAAGAGAGTTCGGAAGCGATTTAAAATAGTATGAGTTGCCGGTTTCCTGAAAAGTTCATTAGGAAAAAGAAAAGTTTTTAGCCCCCCTTTCACAATACCTGTGCAAGTTTTATACAATATTAACAAGGGTTTAAGCAGGTCGAACAAAAACAGGAGACCAATTTTGATCTCCTGTCTTGCCTGGCTCCCCTTATAGCACAATGTTGCAAGCAGATGAGTTCTTTCTAGTGATATAAAGTGTTCATTATCTGACTATTTCGCTTACTAATAAATGGCATTAACCTCGAGGCAAACTCAGAACATAAAAAATTACAACAAGTGGCAGGTAAATTACCCATTGCCATTAAATGTATAATAAATCACTTTTATTGTTTTATGAACTTACCAACACGCACTCCATTTTTCTCCACCAACCGCACAAGGTAAACAGAGCTCGCCCATTTGCTGACATCAAGAATCGTAATCAATTCTATAATTTCCTGATGAAGGAC
>CAZBZA010000053.1:12270-13839 GCA_964495865.1 uncultured Lentimicrobiaceae bacterium | reverse complement strand
TGCTGATTATGAAATATGTAAAGTCGTTCAGGGCAAACAATATCCATGAACTGGAAGAATCTGAAATACGAGAAGTTGAATTCAGATACCAGCACTCCGAATTTGACGAATCGGGCCATCCTGTTGAAGTAATTACGTATGATCCCGACGGAACCGTTGAACACAAATACAAATACCAATACAACGACAAAGGTCAGCTTGTTGACGAAATTTTACTCGAAGCAGATGATGAAGTTGCCGAACACCGCAGCATGGAATATAATGAGGAAGGACAACTGGTGAAAGAATATATCCATTACCTTGATGAAACCGCCGATGTACTGAATTACACGTATGACGAACAAGGCCGGCTGGTTAGCAAAAGAAGCATTGACAGCGATGGCGAAACCGGGAATTATGTGGTTAATGTCTTTGACGGGGATAAACTGGTTTCGGAATCGGAATATGATGCTGAAGGTGAAATTATCACCCAACGGAGAATCATTTACAACGAAGAGGGTAAGATAGCGGAAGAAGTTTTTAAAACTCCTGAAGAAAACTATAATGTACTTTATAGTTATTCCGAAGATGGCCAGGTATCCGTGCGTCGCCGTTACAATGAAAACAAAAACCTGACCGAACGCTATACCTTTTCTTACGATAGCGAAGGCCGGCTAACCGAATCAATGGCAGAATCAATGTCGGGAATCGAAATCACTTATATGAATTATGATACAGCGGGAAATATAATCCTGCAGGAAGAAAAAACTGAGGAAGGAGAATTATTAAGCAGTGTAGAGCGCACTTACGACAGCTCAAACCGACTGCTTACCACAATTGTTCTTTCCGAAAGACCCGGGCAACAGGCGCCGGTTCATTACCGGATACGGATGGAATACGAATAAAACTTCTTCGTAATTGTAAACTGAATAAATCACAATTGCAAAGGTCAATTATCTGCTGAAAATGTTTTATTTGCTGTTATAAAACGATCTGTGTGATGAAGCTGCTCAACTGTCTTTGTATAGAAATAGTGCTGCTGATTTTATCCACAGCATCATTCGGGCAGAACCTCCACCTCAAACTCGACAACCAGATTAGCAGCTGGGGAATTATCAATTTCAGCGAACCCATTCAATCGCAACTTGGTGGCAGATACCTTCCCACACTCAGCATACTCGACAGCCTGAAGGACAGTCAGAAAATTGATGCTGAAATTGCAGTGAATGCATACGGGAACTTAAATTTTACCGGTACTGATTTCGATGGTTCCAATGGTAAAATTAAACCTTACCGGTTTTGGGTGCGTTATTCCACTCCACGGCTCGAACTCCGGCTCGGACTGCAAAAAATCAATTTCGGTTCCGCTTCCATTTTCCGGCCTTTGATGTGGTTTGATAAAATTGATTACCGCGATCCGCTCCAACTTACTGACGGCGTTTACGGTTTACTGGGTAGATATTATTTCCAAAACAACACAAACATCTGGCTGTGGTCACTTTATGGCAACGATGAGCCAATGGGATGGGAAACCGTTCCGGCAAAATGGCAAATTCCTGAATTTGGCGGAAGAATCCAACAGCCTGTTCC
>CAZBZA010000053.1:1271-12170 GCA_964495865.1 uncultured Lentimicrobiaceae bacterium | reverse complement strand
CCTGTTGGTAACGGCATCAACCTTATTGCGGAATATTTCAGGTATAACAATACTGACGGTTTCGCCGAAAAAGGAGTAACAAACAATTTTACAGGTGTTTCAGTAAATTATCCTTTCGGTTTGTTAAATACAGTAACCGGAGTTGTGTATTACAATTGGGAACCACAGGAATGGTCGAGGTTTATCAGCCTGCAGCGCAAATACGATTACTGGAGTTTTTATGTCATGGCTTTCTGGAATCCGGACACATATGCCATTTACAGCATAACCGGCGATAGAAACCTGTTTGCAGGAAAAGGAATTCAGGTAATGGCCGTTGTAAATTTTTAATTTTCATCAGCGATACAACATACATCAGATGGATACAGAAAAAATAATCAGTATCGAAGGCCTTAAAAAACATTTCCCGATGGGCAGCGGCAAATTTACCGCTCTAAACGGCATCGATCTTTCGTTTGGCAAAGGCGAATTTGCCGGAATTATCGGTCCCAGCGGCTCGGGCAAAACTACTTTGCTCAATATTATCGGCACCCTCGATTCGCCTTCCGAAGGAAAAGCTTTTGTTATGGGCCATTCAGTCGGTGAGCTAAATGCCAAAGAATCAGCACAGCTTCGAAAAACACAACTTGGATTTATCTTTCAGAGTTATAACCTGTTGCATGTGCATACTGTTTTTGAGAATGTCGAATTTCCATTGCTTCTTTTAAACATCGAAGCCGGAAAACGAAAACAAATGGTTCTTGATGCGCTGGAATGGGTGGGACTTACGGATAAAATAAGTTCGAGGCCCGCGCAACTCTCCGGTGGCGAATGCCAGCGTGTAGCTATCGCCAGGGCAATGGTTAAAAAGCCGGTGATAGTGCTTGCCGACGAGCCCACAGCAAATCTCGACGCAGCCAATTCGCATCATATCCTTCTTACTATGGAGAAACTGAACCGCGAATTCAGTACCACCTTTATTTTCGCCACACACGACGAAAAAGTGATCAGCTATATCAGGCGGAAAATTTACCTTGAAGATGGTAAAGTCGCCAAAGATGAAATTATTTCAAAAATTTAAAGGAGGACAAACCGATGATGGCAATTAAACTTGCATTACGGAACCTGATCGGGGCCGGACTCCGCACCTGGCTTAATGTGATTGTGTTGTCGTTTGCTTTCGTGGTAATTATCTGGCATAAGGGATTTCTGGATGGCTGGGACCGGCAGGCGCGTAACGATATGATAAGTTGGGATGTAGGTGGCGGTCAGTACTGGCAAAATAATTACGATCCGTATGATCCGTTTACACTTCCTGATAGCCATGCCGAAATTCCAGCAGAATTACAGAAACTTACCGGAAACGGAGATCTTATGCCCATACTCATAACACAGGGAACCCTTTATCCTTCCGGGCGAATGCAGAGTATACTTGTAAAAGGAATTGATCCCGGTCAGAAAATACTTTCGATACCTTCAGCTTTGCTCGACACAACTCTGCCTGGCATTCCAGCTATTATTGGTACTTCGATGGCATCAGGTACAAAACTCAGGAAAGGCGATATAGTAACATTACGCTGGCGCGATAAAAACGGTGCTTTTGATGCTGCTGAGATTACAATTGTTGGAATCTTTCAAACCAATGTACCTTCGGTTGATGGATCACAGGTTTGGTTACCCCTCGACCGGCTGAGAGAAATGATGCTCATGCCAAATGAAGCTACATTGCTGGTTAGCGGCAAAGGCAATAAAACATTTCTTGCAGTGGCAGGATGGAATTTCAGGTCGCAGGAGTATTTGTTAGCCGAACTCGACAATATTATAAAAACGAAAACTATAGGCGGGATAATACTTTGGGGAATATTACTAATGCTTGCCCTGTTAGCCATTTTCGATACTCAGGTACTGTCTATTTTCAGGCGGCAAAAAGAAATAGGGACATATATAGCCATGGGCATGACTCGCGGACAGGTTGTTACACTTTTTACCGTTGAAGGAGCAATGCACTCCGTTTTGGCTGCTTTATTGGGTGCCGTTTATGGCATCCCGCTCCTGTCCTTACAGGCTATAAAAGGGATAGCACTGCCTGTAAGTGGCTCGGATTACGGCATTGCCATGGCTGCACGACTTTACCCTCATTACGGTATTAGCCTCATTATCATTACTATACTTATTGTTATGCTTACAACAACATTAGTAAGTTACTGGCCAGCCAGAAAAATTGCCAAAATGAAACCAACGGATGCATTAAGGGGGAAAATACAATGATAAAATTTCTTTTAAAAGGGCTGCTCCGCGACAGGCAACGAAGTTTGATGCCCATACTTGTTGTTGCCATCGGTGTTATGTTAACTGTAGTTTTTCACAGCTGGCTTACCGGAGTATTAGGCGACAGCATTGAGTTCAATGCCCGTTTCAATACCGGACATGTTAAAGTAACAACATCCGCGTATGCCGAAAATGTTAACCAGATGCCTAATGACCTGGCTTTGCTCGACACAAAATCGCTGACGGAATCGCTGAAAAGGGATTTCCCTGAAATGGATTGGGTTGAGCGTATTCATTTTGCCGGATTAATTGATGTTCCCGATGCTAATGGCGAAACACGTGCCCAGGGAAATTCGGTAGGATTCGGTGTGGATCTGCTTTCGGGAGAAACCCATGAAACGGAGCGCATGAATATCAGCGAATCACTGAAAAGCGGGCGTTTGCCACAAAAATCAGGAGAAGTATTGATAAGCGATGATTTTGCCCGGAATCTGAAAGTAAAACCCGGCGATACCGTCAGCCTGATAAGTTCATCCATGTATGGCGAAATGGCCGTTTATAATTTTACTGTAAGCGGAACGGTTGCTTTTGGAAGCAATATGCTCGACAGAGGCACTATAATTGCCGATATCAGTGATATTCGCCTGGCTCTTAATATGGAAGATGCAACCGGCGAAATACTCGGACTTTTTAAAGAAGGCTATTTTGATTCGCAAAGAGCGCAGGATATTACAAATCAGTTTAATTTGAAATATAATGTAAGCGACAATGAGTTTTCGCCTCTGATGAAAACGCTGAAAGAACAAAATAATATGGGAGTGCTGGTTGATTATGCTTCCACCTTGATGGGCATACTTGTTACTGTTTTTTTAGTTGCGATGTCTATTGTACTATGGAATGCCGGCTTGCTGGGTGGCTTGCGCAGGTATGGCGAATTCGGAATGCGGCTGGCAATTGGTGAGGAAAAAGGACATGTTTACAAAACCATGATCTACGAATCGCTGCTTATAGGCATTATTGGCTCTATGCTTGGAGTAGCGGTTGGAATGGTTTTTGCTTTTTTACTGCAGCATTATGGTGTTAATTTCGGATCGATGATGCAGAACGCAACCATCATGATGCCAACTGTAATGAAAGCCCGCATTACGGGAGTTACCTGGATAATTGGTTTTATACCCGGAATTTTATCCACATTAATCGGCACAATGCTTTCAGGAATAGGCATTTACAAACGGCAAACAGCTCAACTTTTTAAAGAACTTGAAGCATGAGGTTTATACTGATTTTACTGATAACAGGCATAACCGCTGCCTTTGCACAAAAACCGGATGGAAATGAAATCCTGCGAAAAATCGATCAGAATATGTCGTCGGAAAACCGTGTTTTTACATCAAAAATGATCATTCACGGGCGGCGGAACACCCGCACCATCGAATCGAAAACATGGACATCGGGAGATAAACAATCCTATACCGAATATCTTTTCCCGGCCAGGGAACAAGGCACAAAAATGCTAAAGCTCGAAGATCAGCTCTGGATTTATTCGCCATCGACCGACAGGATCATTCAAATTGCCGGGCATATGCTCCGCCAATCGGTTATGGGATCGGATTTGTCGTACGAAGATATGATGGAAGACAATAAACTCACCAAACATTATAGCGCCGAAGTAGTTGGAAGCGAGAAGATTTCAGGCCGTACATGCAATGTTTTGAAGCTTACGGCTTTCGACCCCGAAATGGCATACCAGGTGCGGAAACTTTGGGTCGACAGCGAACGCAATATTCCACTGAAAGAGGAACTTTTCGCAAAAAGCGGCACTTTGCTCAAACGAACAGAATTGTCGGAAGTAGTAAACATGAATGGCCGTTGGTTTCCGAAGAAAATAGTTTTTAAAGATATGCTCAAAGAAGGAGAAGGAACCGAGTTTATTATGGAAAGCATTCAATTTAATGTCGCTATTCCCGATTATATTTTTTCGAAAGCAAGTTTAAAAAAATAAGGTTTTCAGCATACTTGTTATATTCTGAAAATGAAAGACATAAACCTTAAATATCACTTCCAGGTTACCTTTTAATTATCAGAATTGTTAGTATTTTCGAAACGAAAACTAAGAAATAATCTCTCTAACCTGAAAAATATTTTCCGATTTGGTATGACCTTTTTGATATTTTTGGATAAAGTTGTAACCAAACCACTTTAACTCCGGTTCCCGTGCTTGCATTACCGGATCTTATTTTTAGTATTACATGAAACTTACAGGAATAATTTTATTCTTTTTTATTTGTTTATATACCAATGTTTCAGCGCAAACAAAAGTATATCACACTCAAAGGTCAACCCAAAAGGCTCCCGTTATCGATGGTCGATATGACGAAGCTGCATGGGATGCTGTTGATTGGTCGGGTAATTTTGTGCAGAGAGATCCCAATGATGGGGCTCAGCCATCGCAAAATACCGATTTCAAAATCTTATTCGACGACAACAACCTGTATATCGTTATCCGCGCTCTTGATTCAGTTCCCGGCGAAATTGTGAGCCGGCTATCGCGGCGCGATCAGGACGATGGCGATTGGCTGGCTGTTTCAATCGACAGTTACGACGATAAGCAAACTGCGTTTACTTTTGGGGTTACCTCGGCAGGCGTAAAATTCGATTTCATGTTTGTAAACGACAACGGGAACGATGCCAACTGGGAAGCTGTTTACTATACTGCCACTACCATTGACGCCTTGGGCTGGACTGCCGAAATGCGTATTCCGCTTTCGCAACTCCGATTTGCAAAGAAAGACAAACACAGCTGGGGGCTGAATATTTTCCGATACATTTACCGCAAACAGGAGCTTTCGTTCTGGCAACCAATTCCGCGCATGGCTCCCGGACTGGTAAGCCTTTACGGCGAACTTCAGGGGCTTGACGGTATTCGTCCGCGGCGGGATATCGAACTGTTGCCATATGCATATGCCAAAGCTACCTTCGACGAGAAAGAAGAAGGAAATCCATTTGAAACCGGGCAAAAATATAGCGGCACCGCTGGCCTCGATGGCAAAATAGCGGTAACTAATGATCTTACACTTAATTTTACAATAAATCCCGATTTCGGACAGGTAGAAGCTGATCCTGCTGTGGTAAACCTTACGGCTTACGAAACTTTTTATCCCGAAAAAAGGCCTTTCTTTATCGAAGGAAAAAACATTTTTACATACAAGCTTACCGGAGCAGACAGCGATAACAACCAGAATATGCTGTTTTATTCGAGGCGAATCGGACGGGCACCGCATTACACACCCTATCCCGATTCAGGTGAATATATCTCTGCACCTGAGCAAACTACTATCCTTGGATCTTTTAAATTATCAGGGAAAACGAAGAAAGGGCTTTCGATAGGAATTATCGAATCAGTTACTCAGGAAGAATATGCTACAATCGAATCAGCAGGAGAGCAAAATAAAGAAAGCATTGAGCCACTCACAAATTATCTGATAGCCCGTGTTTCGCAGGATTTTAACAAGGGAACCACAGTGATAGGGGGAATTTTTACGGCTACCAATCGTTCAATAAAGGAACCACAGCTCAATTTCATCCCCAAAGCTGCCTATACAGGCGGGTTAAATGCCATCCATTTCTGGAATAATAAAACCTATTACCTTTCGGGACGGGCTGTTTTTTCGACGGTGAACGGAAGCAAAGAATCGATTGATTATCTTCAGCGGTCACCAGCAAGGTATTATCAGAGGCCGGATAACGACTATGTTACTTACGATACGTCACGAACTTCACTCAACGGATATGGAGGAACCCTTGAATTTGGCAAAGCAGGTACCGGCAACTGGCAATTTTTAACCTACCTTACCATACGCTCGCCCGGACTCGATTTTAATGATGTCGGTTACCTGAAACAAGCGGATGAAATTCAGCACCTTTTCTGGCTGCGTTACCGCAAATACAAACCTTTCAGCATTTTCCGCTGGGCCTCGGTTAATTTTACCGAATACGTAACCTGGGACTTCGGATTGGAAACCGTTAACAAAGGAATTGACCTGAATGGAAGCGGGCAATTTAAAAATTATTACTCTGCCGGAGCAGGAATAAACTACGCCGGATCAACACTGGCGAGGGGCGAACTTTGGGGCGGTCCTGCCCTTCTGCTTCCTCCGGTGTTCAATTTCAGCGCTTATGCCGAAACGGATAGCCGTAAAAAGATTATGTTCAAAGTCAGCACCACACAATATTTCGGGCAGCAGAATTATTACAACAACCACAGATATTCGCTTGAAATTACCTATAAACCTGTAAACACATTATTCTTTACGCTCACACCTCAATATACCAAAGGTTTTAACGAGTTACAGTATGTTTCGGAAGCATCATTTAACGGCGATCCAAGGTATATTATGGCAAGCCTTGAAAGGGAAGTTTTTGATCTGTCACTTCGTGTGAATGTGAGCTTAACGCCAGAGCTATCGATTCAATACTATGCGCAACCGTTTATTTTTGCAGGCGAATATGATGATTACAAGCATATTACTGATCCAAGAGCAACAGAATTCACCGACAGGTTTCATACTTTCAGCAGCAGTGAAATATCGTACAATGAAGAATGGAATGCATATCTTGTTGATGAAAACAACGATGAATCAATCGACTATGGTTTTTACAAACCCGATTTCCATTACCTGCAATACCGCTCAAATATGGTTTTACGATGGGAATATAAAACCGGATCATCTCTCTACCTGGTCTGGTCGCAGGGGCGAACCCATCTCGATGAGAACGGCGAAATGCAATTCGATCAATATATGAATGAGCTTTGGGAAACGCATCCGCGAAATGATTTTATGCTGAAAATCTCCTATCTGATTGTGTTTTAAGGAATCAACAAATATGTCCGATGCTTCCTGATAAAACCTGACTCGTTTTATGTTCAGCTAAATGTAATATTACTTTATCAGTTTCAATCCACTCAGGGCCGAATTGTCATTGGGACGAAGAATAAGAGCATGATTAAACAAAACCCTTGCATCGGCTGATTTGCCGGTATTCAGCTTCGACCATGCCAGCATTATTACCGAATCGTAGTCTAAGGGATACAGATTTACAACTTTTTCGAAAAGCTTTATAGCATTCACATAGTCCTTGCGGTTATAATAAATAACACCTAACCAGTAATTGGCTATCGTATTCTGAGGATCAATTTTGAGAATTTCCACATAGTGCGTTTTAACTTTATCCCAGCTTTCGATGGCACTAAGTGGCTTAACAGCGCCAAAGCGGGCTTCGATGGCATATGGTTTCAACGCGATGGATTTGTCGTAATATTTTATTGATTCGGTGTATTGCTTTGCCAGGTAATAAAGCCATCCCAGTCGGATGTTAATAATGTAACTGTCAGCTTTGTATATCGTTTTCATCGAATTGATAGCGGCCGTATAATTGCCTGATTTCTCCGATTCGAAACTTTTTACAAATGTCGACTGAATAACTGACGTAGTTTGTGCCATTACGAAACCAAACACTAAGGTTAAAGTTACCGTGAGCAGAATTCTTTTTAAAGTTTCCATATAAATCCTCCTAAAAATGATTGCTGAATGTATTGATCAGTGGTTTGCTCCACCTGCTTGGTATCATACAGGTAATTGCTGTATAACGTGAGATTTTTATTTATATTCCAGTACACCGACATCCCTGTGCGGAACAGTGTAGGATCAATTGAATTGTAAACGTATAAGGCGCTGTGATCGTTGTAGTTTTGAATATTACCGAGTGTAACAGTACCTTCGAGCCATACTCTTTTAAAAATACGGGCTCCTGCATATTGGGAAAATATCAGCCGACTTGCATCTTTTTCTATCAAACCGCTCAAATACGAAGTAAAATAAAAATTAGATTTCCCCGGCAAAACGATTCCTGCGTGAATCCCGACTTGCTTAAAGTCTCCGATATCATACCTGAAGAATGATCCGTTGAGACCTAACGATATCCTGTTTAAGCGTGTTGTAATCGAAGAAAACACAAGATTTCCGGGGTATTTATATCCGTCGAGGCTCGTATTCAGGTGATGATACGCCACCGAAAAAGATGTGTGTGATGTTACCGACCAGTTAAGCAGTGCAAAATAATCGGGTTGTTTAATCAATATCGAATTTACTGTTTGCTTATAGTTTGATGCCGATTGATACAGCGACAGTCTGTAACCTGCCTGCGAATAAATGCCTCCCCGAAAATAGGAAGGATTGGATCGGGTATCGCTGTTGTTTACCTTGTAATTGTATTCGAGATCGACAGATACTATTGGGTTGATTGCCCTGATGCCAAGCCTGGTTTTCGCCTCTTCAGGAAGTTTGCCGGCATGAAACCGCGCATATGCCATATTGCCTGTATTTAGTCCGCAATAGTATAGATATTCGCGTGTATCGGGATCGTATTCGTCGAATTCCAGTGCTTTTTCGTACTGTTTCTGCGAAGCATAATAATCAGCTTTTACAAAATATGCATATCCCATTCGTTGCCGTAATCGTTTAAAATCAATATTTTGAGCTATCGATTGTTCAGCTGTTTCGAACAACTGGTCCCAGTTACCGGTAAGATAGCAGTTGTATGTAATGCTGTCAACCGACTCATACGTAATTGAATCCTGTGCCTTCACCCCTAACGAAACCAAAAGCAAAATGAAAATTATTAATTTATGCATACTGCCTTTATTTTTATTTCGGATGATTCAAAAATGAATTCTTGTATATGATTATCGCTCAAGGTAATAATGCTGCTACTTTCGTCGCGGTGTTTCCCGAATACCGAAACCTGTATTCCGGATTTCAGTATTAACAAACCTGTATCGAACATATTATCGCCTGATTCAACTTTTATTGAATATCCTGCACGGATATAGTTGTAAAAAGGAGCAACAAAATCGTGTATCCAGATGCTTGTTTTTTTATTCCTGATCACGTTAAGTGGCATGGCATCACGTAAAATAACTGATTCGGGATTACCCAGAAATACTTTGTAAACCGAAAGGTAGAAATAATAAAGCAATGATTTTTTATTCCCATAGAAGGCTGTAAAATAAAACATGGAGCCATCGTTCACATAATAAGCGCTCGATTCCGTTTCTTTGCAATACAGGTATTTATTGTTGTAAGCATCCGTGTAAGCAATCCATTGTTCAACTATATCCACTCCCTTTTCATTGGTATAGGAATATTTCAGGCTTGAATCGGGCATTATGTCAAACGCTGATTTAAGGAGCGCATGGCCTGTAATTCCTGATACCAGATCGCCTTCGGCAGGTTTTGAAAACTGCCGCAATTCCAGCCCCGATATTTCTTTCTGCTGGTAATAGGCAAACGGATAGTCGATTGTGCGGGCACCAACCAGCGGAGTAACCTGTACCTGAAAATGAAGGTGCGGCTCCGGCGAACGGCCAGAATTACCACATAAGGCCAGCAGATCGCCTTTTTGAACAAAATCACCTTTCGCTACTTTAAACGTTCCTTTTTTGAGGTGCGACATTTGAGTATAAAGTCCTGGCAGATGACGTATTACAATTGTATTTCCCCAATTGTTTGATGTGTCTACTTTGCCTATTTCATTATCATCAATAGTATCGATAATTTCTTCAACAATACCATCGGCTGGTGCAAGCACAGGTTTGTTATAGCAATAGTAATTCTCGCAAAGTAATCCCTTCGACTTATAGGTCTTCTGATTTTCATCTTTAATCATGAAATCGAAAGCTTTTCCCCAATCGCCTTTATGTGTATGCTCGCCGTCGTGGCCCTGCGTTATGGTCCACTCCCCCCAGAAAGGCAGATAAAACGGAAAATACAGGAAATGTGCCAGCCTTTCCTTGTTATTATTATATGTGTAAAGATTAATTTCGGGAGAATAATACTGAATAGGTGTGAGTATCAGTTTTGAAGGTGTTACCCTTAAGCGGAGAAAATAAACAAACAGTATTACCACAAATGAGAATGGCAGCGAGAAAACCGGCAACTGAATGAATCCGAATAATTTACTTAAAAACAGCAATACCAGCGATGTAAGTGGTACTAACAGAACTGCCCACCAGTAGGAATAGCGCGAAGGAATAAGAAAGAACCCGCCAACGGCAAGGGCTACCATAATGTAGTTGGCACCGATATTATAGTATGTAATGCTGGCGGCCTCCGATCCTGAGAATTGCGCAAACATATAAGCTGAAAGGAACCCAAGCACAGAAAGCGAAAATGCAATCCGCGAACTGAGAAGTACAACAACGGATATTATGATTCCTGCAATAAGGTTATTCTGAAAAAAAATGGAACTCATCGACCGCAGATAAATATCCAGCATTTTATGAATCGGCAACGAATCGATGGTCTGTAAAAATGAGAGCATCGAATTGCCGCCTAACGCATATACTTCGTTAATCCAGTAAATGTTGCGCTGTGTGAGTCCAAGATTCTCGAATTGCGACGATGGCAATACCACAAACCAAAAAGATATTACAAATGGCAAGCTTAGAAACGGCAACCCGCTCTTCCCCAGCCAGCCACCAAGCGTAACCGAAAGGATCAGCGTTAATAATGAAGCAATTAACAGCAAACTGAAAAACACGTAACCGGGATCAAAAAAGGTTCCCATACCCATGCCTGTGAGCAATGCATTGAA
>CAZBZA010000053.1:0-1171 GCA_964495865.1 uncultured Lentimicrobiaceae bacterium | reverse complement strand
CCTTTTTCGAGCAGTGGCATGGTAATGCTTTCGCGAATTACATCAATATTCATGCAAAGCGGGCCATAGAGTACCATTTCTTCGGTATGTTGCCCAAAGGACTGGGTTGTACTGATCTGGTGGTCGTACCAAAATGCTGTGAAAAGGGTATTTACCCCAAAATCAAGAACCGTTGCTCTTCGTCCGTCCGAAAGACGTTTGGTTGCCAGCACAGTGCCAAGCAAAAAACCTGCATCATCAATAAGCACACGACCCGATTCCAGAATCAGCAGTGGCAGGTCTTCCTGTTTAAACCCGTAACCAAGAATTACATCCGTAATAGCGTCGGCAAACTGATCGACTGAAGGAATAGTATCTGAACCTGGCAGGTAAGCACCTTTTAACGTATTGGCCGAAGGGAAGCCTCCGCCCAGATCGATATACTGCAATACTTTTTTAAACTTTTCTTTAACACTCCATGTCAATTCACAAAGTTTGGATGCAGCGGTTGCATATGCTGATGGCGAAAGCATAAACGTACCGATGTGGCAATGCAGTCCAACCAGGTCGAGATTTTCGGAATTGATAATACGCGAAATGGCTGTCCAGGCCTGACCGTTTTCAAAATTAAACCCGAACCTATCCCATTTAGGGTAAATGCCGGTATCCATATTCACACGGATAGCAACCCTGGGTTTCAGGTTATTTTCCTCGCTGAGTTTGATCAGCGAATAAAGTTCGTCGAAATGATCGATATGGATCAGCGAATTGTTGCGGGCAGCAGTAATAAGCTGTTCGTCGGTTTTATCGGGTCCGTTAAAAATAATTTTATTCCCGGGGACACCATTACCCAGCGCTTTTTCGTATTCAAAACCCGACACCACTTCGGCCCAGGAGCCTTCCTGGTGAAAAATGCGGCAAACGGCATCAAGGTAATTGGTTTTATACGACCAGGCAAACTGAACTTTTGGATAACGTGTTTTAAAAATCCGCGTCGCGTTCTGATAATTGCGCCTGATCTGTTTCTCCGAAATAACAAATAACGGGGAACCGAATTCATCAATCAGGCTTTTTACCGGCACACTTTCGATGTGCGTTACCGGAATATTTTCTGTGCGGGTACCGAATTTATTCATGAGCCCTGTGCTCATTTTTTTAATAATCGGTCTTTCATATCTTAGTTTTTCCATGG
>CAZBZA010000052.1:0-14202 GCA_964495865.1 uncultured Lentimicrobiaceae bacterium | reverse complement strand
TTAAAACCTTTATTGATATACATAACATTCCGAAAGAAGATGCTATTCTGCAAATTGCAATTCACATTGTATTTCTGCTCTCAGCAGTGCTGTTGGCTTATACTGATAAAATAATGCATTCGCATGAAGTTACTGCCAAAAACGAAAAACCTTAAAGAATTGAAATTGTAATATTATCCGCTAATTGTTTCCTTGCTGATTGTAATACAAAATAAACCAACAAATTATGGTCCGGAAAATATTTTTTACAACTACAATTCTATTCCTGCATGCAATGAGTTATGCACAGGAAAATATAACCATTCCGAACCCGCCAGAACCGGTTAACATGGAAATGAAAAATAATAAAATGAAAGTTGAAGTGTGGAGTGATATCAGTTGCCCGTTCTGTTATCTGGGTAAAAAAAAGTTCGAACAAGCACTTTCTCAATTCCCCGAAAGGGCATTTATTGAACTGGAATGGAAAAGTTTTCAGCTGAATCCGGGTCTTGAAACCAACACTGATATAAGTATTTATGAATATTTGTCAGCCGAAAAAGGCCTTGAATCAGCCGATGTAAAACAAATGACTAATTATGCAACACAGGCAGCAGCACAGGCCGGGTTGCAATACAATTTTGACAAAGTGGTTGTAGCCAATACATTTAAGGCACACCGTATGTTACATTATGCAAAAGAAAAGGGTTTGCAAAGCGAGGTAAAAGAACGCTTGTTTAGAGCTAATTTCACTGATGGCGAAAATGTTGATGATACCCCGACACTTTTACGGTTAGGACAGGAAGCCGGCCTGGATTACGTAGCATTGAAAGCAATACTTGATAACGGAACATACTCTGCCGAAGTGCAAGCCGATATAAATGAAGCACGGCAATTGGGTATACACAGTGTCCCGTATTTTATTTTTGATCGTAAACTTGCTGTTAGTGGAGCCCAGGACCCTGCTACATTTTTACAAACGCTCGAAAAATCATTTGCGGAATGGAGAAAGGTGAATCATGTTTCAGCATTCTAAATTCTTGTTGTCGCCGGGATAATTTAACAAAAAACGCTTCAATGTCTGATATATATCGTCCCTACGGGACTTTTCCATTTGGTGATTTTTGTTTTCTACCGACATTGCGTCCCTACGGGACTTAGACCAATAGGGTTACTTTATAATCTACCAACATGCAGTCCCGCTGGGACTGTCCCGTAGATTATTTGCGCGAGCAAATAGCTATTGGTAGAAAGCAAAATACAAGTAAGAAAAAAGTCCCGTAGGGACGATATATTATTTTAACCGGCCAACAATGATTCTAAATTCTACAAAAGCAGAAATGCACTACGATAGAAAAGTGCAATTAGAATCATGCCATAAAATACCTATCAAAAGCATAATCAACAAAATAAACGGTTAAAGTATTTTCTAAATGCATGACTGAGTTTTTCAGAAGGCCATTGTCAGGTTGCAGATTTTTCTCCAAAAAAGTCCAAACTCATATTCCACCTAAAAGCAAAAAGCAGTACCAACATTTAATTGCTGTTGGTACTGCTTTCATTATAAATATTCCGTTTCAGTCCGAAATATATTTATGATCTACTTTGTCCTTTTTACTGTTTTGAATTCGGGTATTACCAGCTGAAACCGATTTTACCCGGGAATCAGGCCTGGCATAGTACTGTTTCCAAATTTAACACAGGGCAACAACCATCGTATTGGGTTACTATTTACTTTCAACACTTATGGATGATTTATCAAAGTCGGCACGTCTAAAAAGGTTTTCATTGGCTGGCAGCACTGCTTTGGCGGTCTTGCTGCTTTTAGGCGCTGAGCCTGTATGTGTGGGCGATTTAAATGAATTGGTCAGTTCGATGTATTGATTCAGAGACCATGAGAAACCCAGGCTGTTCCAATAGGTGTAATTGCTTGGGAGGTATTCGTAATAGGCTCTCACACTCGTATTAGTAAATGCCCTGTAATACCCTATGCTATAATTTACATAATCGTTGGGAATAAGGATATAGTCGACAGTTTCCGAAGCCAGTCCATAATTTACATAAAGGGGTGTTAACGGGTAAGATCCGCTATTACGCAAAAACAGGAAGAAATAATCGTTGGAAACATTGAGTGTATAATTAATATTTCCACCGGTAAGGTTAATTATGTTACTCCATTCAATTGTTAATCCGATCAGTTCGCCCGATCCGGTGGTACCTTGAGTGTATGCGTAATATGAAATACTGGTGCCGGAAACCCCATAAAATGTGGCGCTGCTTTTGGACGGAATGATTTTGGTTGTCCCCCCCATGGTTACATATATATCAGTAAAAACAGGATTGTTAAATGTAACTGTTGTACTGAGTGCTGTATTTTGAATATTAACAAGCTTGGTGATTGAAGTAGAACCACTTTCATTGCTGGCGGTAAGCTTAGCATTAAAAGCTCCTCCCTGGGTATAAATGTGCGAAGGATTCACTTGTGTTGAGGAAGTTCCATCCCCGAATTCCCACAAATAAGAAGTGGCATCGACAGAAGTATTTACAAAGTTTACTTCGCAGGGTGCTGGATTAATATTACCGCCAAAGGTGAACCCTGCAACAGGAGCTGCTTTTAAAACAGTAACAGTTTGTATTGAGCTGTTTGTTCCGCCAACGCCAATTGCTGTTAGTTTTACATTGTAATTACCACTGCTGGTGTAGGTGTGTTTTGTATCCTTCTCGGTTGAAGCGCCTCCATCGCCGAATTCCCATAAATAGGAAGTAGCGTTAACCGAAGCATTTGAGAAAAAAACTTCACAAGGAGGTGGATTGTAATCGCCCGAGATGGTAAAAACCGCTACAGGAGCAGGATTAGTGATTGTAATACTTTTAGTGATACTGTGTGTACCGCCTTCGCCGATTGCAGTAAGTTTTACAATAAAAGAGCCACTGCCCGAATATGTGTGTTTCGTATCCTTATCGGTTGAAGAAGTTCCATCGCCAAATTCCCATAAGAATGATGTGGCATTGGTGGAAGAGTTAGTGAAAAACACCTCACTGGGAGCAGGTTTATTATCGCCTGTTACACTAAAGTTGGCGACAGGTGCCGGTTTGGGTTCATCTTTTTTACAATTTGAAAAAATCAGAGCTACTGTAGCTAAGAGGAGTATTCGAGTGATAGTTTTAAGCATTACTAGTTTATAAAGGATTAAATTACCTACTCATTCGCTTTTCGGTTTCCGCGTTTGGTTAATTTGATTTAAATTTCTTAAGGAAAGTCAGTGACTGATATATGTAAAAATCGAAATGTAACAATTTTCATTTTTTATAAACAGGTTTATCCGGCAATTGTTCAATAGATATTTGAATATTATAAAAACAAGTCACTTTGAATGACTAATACTGAATTAAACGCACACCAGGAAGCTTCCTGAAAAGTTCAATTGTATCAAATTTGGTAAGAATTAATCTTTCAAATCAATAAAAAGCTTCAATTTGATATGGTAAGGCAGATAAAACAAGAAAAGGGTTTTACATAGTGTTAAACAGTCGATAACTAAAAAATTTATAACAACCAATTCATAATATTTCGCTCTTAAATCATGATTTTCGGAATGCCAGTATAGGAAATCTTCCCCGGGACAATTCAATCCATGAATTCAATTCTCAGATTACAGAGAACCCGGGTGGACTTTTGGCAGGAAACAGGTTTTACGCTGATCCCGGGACTACCCTCGGCGTTCAGCTCAGCATTGAATTGCGTTTATAATTTCTGTTGCACGGGAAATTGCCGGTGTTGTAACCAGAATTATTTTCTAAAAGAAGTTATTTTTGATTTTATCGACAGAGCACAGCAAATCATCCCCGCCATTAGCGCAGGGATTACCCGGTATATGTGGGCAAGAAATCAGGATTTTATTCTTAGGAAAGTATTATCCCTTTACGGTTAATCCGGCTCATGTACCGGGTTTTCGCTTCCACAGGGTCAGCATCCTGCGCAATGTAGATGGTTGTTTTGTGATCAATGATCACAGCCTGTAACTTACTCAGATTTGGCGACTCGCAATGATTACTCTTTTTTTCACTCATAATTTACCATTTAGGTGGGCCATATTGTAATGACCTCAAACTCAAAAAGCTAAAGGTACTACTTATTTCTCACATACTCAAAAATATCTTTCACGCATTGTATTATAAAATACCAGAACCAGCCTTGGATATAGCTGGTTCTGCATTTAACTTAGTATCTGGTGAGTTTTGAAAACAGGAATAAAACTGAGAAAACGACTCTTCTCCCAAAAGAACCCGACTTGAGCTTAAACCTTTAGCCTTAACAAAACCTCTCCTCCCTACTTCACATTTTTCAATGCATCCAATACTCGTGCTGGAGTGAAAGGCATGCGGAAGAGCCGTGCGCCGGTGGCATTAAAAACTGCATTTGCAACAGCTGCACCCACTGTAATAATCGCTGGTTCTCCGCCACCTTGCGGAGCCTGATCCTTGCGGTCGAGTATAACAGTTTCAATTTTAGGAAGCCACGAGAAGCGGGGAATGTCGTATGTATCAAAATTCCGGTTTTTAATATTTCCACCTTCAAAAAACAGCTCTTCGGTAAGGGTATAACCCAGCCCCATAGTAATGCAACCTTCCATCTGGATGGTTGCACCTTCCGGGTTAACACAAAGTCCCATATCCTGGGCACAGGTTATTCGCAGTACTTCCACTTTGCCAGTGGTTTTATCCACTTTTACTTCGGCTATCATTGCTACCCATGTGCCGGCATCGGTGCCAACGGCAATTCCTATCCCTTTGCCATCCATAGCTTTACCTGGCATGTACCCGAACTTATCAGCAACAGCTTTAAGGCAGGCAATCATTTTTTCGTCTTTCAGGTTTTTAAGCCGGAATTCGAGTGGATCGATACCTGCTGCGGCAGCCATGATATCAATCTGTGATTCCCTGGCGAATGTATTTGTATTATTATTGGGAGCGCGCCAGGGACCAGTGGCAAAAGGATGAACTGCAGGCGCATCCTTTTTCCGGCTGTAACTGGTAGTTCGTATATTCGGAACATCGTAAATGGTTTCGGCTCCCCGTGTGCCCGAATAATAGACATTGTAATCCCAGAATTTTATCATTCCGGAGCTATCAATACCTGAATTAATTTTAACTACGCCTGCTGAGTGGAAATTATCGTAGATAAATTCTTCTTCACGTGTCCACGCGACCATAACAGGTTTACCGGTAATTTTTGCCAGTTTTGCGGCTTCCATGGCTTGCCGGTATGCGCTCTTACCGCCAAATCCACCTCCAACCAGTGGCACAATAACCCTTACTTTATCGGGAGGAAAACCAAGTTCTTTTACCAAAGCGTCTTTAAGCGGAAAAGGCAATTGGGTTGAAGCCCAAACGGTCATTTTATCCCCTTCAAGTTGCGCCAAAGCAGTATGTGTTTCGATGGGAGCATGTGCCAAATAAGGATCGTGAAATTCAGAAGCGAAAGTTTTAGCGGAAAGTTTACGTCCTGTTTCCAGATCACCCACCAGGTTTACTTCCCTGGCAGTTGATTCGGCTTTAAGAATCCAGTCGAAGATAGTTTTATCATTTACCGGCATTTCACTGATCGAATATTCAGCCTCAATTTTAACGATGGCGGCATCGGCTTTATTCCGGCTTTCATGAAGTACCGCCACTAAATCGCCATCGCGGATTACGGTAATGCCATCAATCTTCTCTGCCTGCGTGTAATCAATTGTTTTGAGTTTTGCCCCGTGGGATGGCGGCCGAAGAATACGGGCATATAACATTCCGGGCAGTTTGAGATCGCCGGTAAACTTAGCCTCGCCGGTTACTTTTATAACGGCATCAGTGTGTTTATAGGATTTCCCGACAAAAGTGAAATCAGTGTACGCTTCAACAGCCGGCTTTACATCAAGGAATTTTTCGATTTTCTTACCCTTTGTAAGCTGTGCATAGCTTACCGAATTTTTTGCATTTTGTGTATCGGTGATTATTCCGTCTCTTACTTCGAGCCGGGCCACAGGCACACCAAGTTTTTCGGAAGCCAGGTTCAGGAGAACTCCTCTTGCTTCGGCAGCGGCAGCCCTCATATTCGGACCAAATGACCTGGTAGAAAGTGATCCCCATGTGCCACCATCCCACGGACAGAGATCGGTATCGCCCATCACCATTTTTACGTTTTCAAATGGCACATTGAGTTCATCCGCCATCATCTGCGCAAGCGAAGTAATGATACCCTGTCCCATTTCAATCTTGCCGGTGTAACAGTTAACGGTTCCGTCTTCAGCAATAAGCAGGAAGGCATTATAATCCTTAGGCAGGCTTTTATCCTGGGCCGGGGCGCATCCCAAGAGTTCAATAACACTCCAGGAGTTAAAGAAAATGAATATCCCGCCTCCCATCAGTTTTACGAAACTTCTTCTTTTCATACCTGATGATTCGGAGGTAGCGAGTGTTACAGGTGTTGTTATTTCTTTCTTTTTCATTTCTTTTTTCCTCCTTTCATTTCGACGGCGGCTGAATGAACAGCATCTACAATACGCACATGCGCGCCACAGCGGCAAAGGTTGTTTTCCATACCTTCCCTGATCTGCTGAGTTGTAGGATCAGGATTTTTAATTAAAAGTCCGGTTGCATTCATTATCATACCGGGAGTGCAGAAACCGCATTGCAAAGCATCGTTATCAACGAAAGCCTGCTGAACAGGATGAAGTTTACCATCCACGGCCAATCCTTCGATAGTAACTACTTTTTTACCAGCCACTTCGCTTATTGCCATGTTGCATGATCTTACGGCTTCGTTATCGACCAGAATGGTACAGGAACCGCAGAATCCGATACCGCAGCCGTATTTGGTACCTGTCAGCCCAAAGTGATCGCGCAAAACGCCTAATAGAATCTGGTCGGGCTCAATCAGAACTTCTGTCTTTTTCCCGTTTAATTGAAAACTGATTGTTTCTTTCATATCAGATACTTTTTAAATCTATTATTTACAGGAGAATAGGTGTTTTTATTTCTAATGTCTGATGTTTCCAAAAGGTAAGTTGGGTGAGCCAATTTCGTTATGGTTAAGGCTATAAAGGAGCGGAATTACTTTTACTCAAAGATACAATCAAAAAGTGTTATGTGTTTGAGATTATCCGGAATAAAATTTCTGCTTATTACAGCCTTTTGCTTTCGAAAACGGAATTAAGAAATCAAAATTGATCTACTTTTGTTTCCCTATTTCCGATGATAGCGATGAAAAAAATAGCCCTCTTTTGTATGTTGATACCTGTATTTTGCCTTGCCCAGAATACTGCTGCAATAGAAAGCAGCCTGAAAACCGCAGATGTTTTTACACACGAAATAACAACTATTTATTCGGCAGAAACTCATTTTGAAGCTCCGAACTGGAGCCCGGACGGGAGCTTTTTTGTTGTAAACAGCAATGGTAGAATTTATACTATTCCTTCCGATGGTTCCGGTATGATTTTGCTTAATACCGGTTTTGCCGATGAGTGCAACAATGATCATGGAATTTCGCCCGACGGGAAATGGCTGGCAATAAGTCATAATAATAAGCAAGATACAGCCCAGGCAGTGCATTGGAAAAAATCCGCTATTTATATTTTACCTGTTGAAGGCGGAACTCCGCGCCAGGTAACCCCAAATTCCCCTTCGTTCTGGCATGGCTGGAGTCCTAATGGTAATGAACTTGCTTACTGCGCAGAGCGAGACGGAAATTTTGATATTTATACCATTCCCGTAAACGGCGGACCGGAAAAGAGGCTGACTTTTGAACCCGGACTCGATGACGGACCTGATTATTCGCCCGACGGAAAGTATATTTATTTCAATGCATTTCGCAACGAAAGTATGCAGATATGGCGTATGAAAACCGATGGAAGCCAGCAGGAACAGCTAACCAACGACACATTTTCAAACTGGTTTGCACATCCTTCGCCCGATGGTAAATGGATCGCTTTTATCAGCTACATCGTGGATCAGGGAGATACACACCCTTTCGGTAAAGATGTAAATATCAGGTTGATGTCGCTGGCTGACCGCACAATCAGCGATCTTACTCCGGTATTTTTCGGCGGACAGGGTACGCTCAATGTACCTTCGTGGAGTGCTGACAGTAAAAGGGTAGCTTTTGTGAGTTACAGGGAAATAAAACAGGACTGATATTAGTTCAATACTCCATTAGGTTTTTCTTACCGCAAAGACGCAAAGCAATAAATCACAGCTTTCAGCACATTAGGGCGCAAAGGCTTAATTTTGTATAGTGCTGATAATAAAACTATTGGGAATTGTTAACGAGCAATCGAGATATGTAGAATAATCCCAATCCAACCCTTTTATTTCTGCATTTCCGAATTATAATAATCAAGCCTCACCTGCAAATTCACAAGTTGGTATTCCATATCACTGATCTGTCTTTCGAGCTTATACAATACATCGGATTGTTCGCGGATCTGCTGCTCACGTTCTTCCTTGTTGCGGAGAATTTTAAATTTTTTGATCTTTCCCAGCTTATCGGTCTGCACCTGGTATTCAGCTTTGGCATGTCCGATAGCCGCTGTAACTATCTGAATCTCTTTTTGAATCCTGACAAGTGAATCAGAAAGGGCTTGCTTTATATCCTGTTCCAGCATCATTTCTGCTTTACGCCTTAATGAATCGTTGAGTGGATTTTGCTCGGCACTTTTAATAATGCTTCCTTTCTGCCCTGGTCCACAGGCTGAAAATGCAAAAATAGTAATAAGAAAAAGCGCTATTTTACCTGTCATGATTTCGAAGATTATAAATGATAAACAAGTGAATGAAGCATTGGTTTTGCTATCTGCAAGTCTATCCCTGTAATAACGAAAATACAACAATATTGTGATTATCGAACCGATACTTAAACCGAACGTTATTTTCACTTTCCTCAACATCTAAAATTAGTGAGTTCGCTGTTCAACAGACCTTAATTTTGTTCCAAAATAAACGAATGAGACAACGCTGCTCTATTTGCTTTAATTAGGATAAACCTGTAATTTTATCCTTATCAATCTCCTAAAATCACTTAGCTATATGTCAAAGAGGGAAGAACTGGAAAACTACAAACGAAAAATCACTGAAATTGCAGGCAGAGCCGAAATTATTACCGGCATCCACAATTATTGCGACCGCTGGTGCGAGCGTTGTGCTTTTGTAACGCGCTGCTCGGTTGGTATTGCTGAATTCGAAACCGACAGCCCTGATCATGATATGCGGAATAAAGAATTCTGGGAACATCTTTCAATGATATTTCAGGCAACCAGCGAAATGATTACCGAAAGTGCCCGCGAAATGGGCATCGATCTGGATGCGGCTGTTTCAGAATATGTAGAACCTATTCATAACGAAAGCAAAGCTGAGAAAATTGCGAAGGAATACGGTTTCAGACTGTTAGACTGGATAAAGAAAAACGATGAGCTGTTTAACAGCAAAGAGGAAGTTTTTAAGTTGACCGATGAAGAGCAACTGGTTACATTTCGCGATGCCATCGAAGTAGTCAACTGGTACAGCTTGTTTATTTGCGTAAAAATACACCGTGCAACGCTCGAACCTTTGGATATTGATGATGAGGAAACCGATAGGTACGATAAAAACGGATCGGCAAAAATAGCGATGATCGCCGTGAGCCGCTCGCTCGAAGCGTTCGCATTTTTATATTCGCATTTGCATGAGCAGGAGGATGAAGTGCTGGAATTCCTGTCCGACCTATCGCGCATACAGAAACTACTGAACAAGGCTTTCCCTGATGCGATGAACTTTAAACGTCCCGGATTTGATGAAGGAGGTGTTTTCCTAAACCTTAAAGAGTAATTTCAAATCAATCATAAATAAGCGATTAAAAAGCTGAAGTAATGAATTAAATTTTCGATAAAGCAATATCTAATTCGGAATTTGAATCTAACGCATAACATTAAAGTATTTTTCAACAACAATTTAAAATATCAAGGTATGCATTTACCCGGGGAATTAATTTGCGGAAATTATTATCATATCTATAACTGGGGAATAAACAGCTGTAACCTTTTCCGGGAAATAGCCAATTATCAGCATTTCATAGCTCTGTTCGAAAAATACATTAAACCCATTGCAGAAACATACGCGTGGGTGCTGATGCCAAATCACTTTCACTGCCTGGTAAGAATAAGGGAGAATATGGTTTATAAATATTCAACTGCTGACAAAACACTTGATCCGAAATGGTTCGATGAACATAAATGGGAGACTATTTGCGTGCCCCCAGACCTGTCAGCGTTTCCAGACCTGTCAGCGTTTCCAGACCTGTCAGCGTGCGCAGCACCTGACAGCGTCTGGAAGAAAGAAAATGAAAATGTAAGCAAACCATCCCAAACTACTCCCCCACCTGAAAACCCTAAAACACCAAAACCTCACCTCCACTTTTCCCATTTATTTAATGCTTACAGCAAGTATTTCAATAATCTTTACGATAGACACGGAGCGCTGTTTGAAAGGCCATTTGATCGAAAAATGGTTGACAATGAAGCTTATCTGAAAAAGGTGATCGTATATATCCATAATAATCCTGTGCATCATGGTTTTTGCACTCACACTGAGGATTATCCGTGGAGTAGCTATTTGTCTTTTTTAAATGAAAATCCAACAAATTTACAACGCCAAAAGGTAATTGCATTATTTGGCGATGTAACGAATTTCACATTAATGCATCAGAAAATAACTGGAAACGAGGACGTTGGGGATTGGTTGGGAATCTAATATCCTGTAAAGTTGTCATGTGCTAAAATCATAAAACCTGTCAGCGTGCGCAGCACCTGACAGCGTTTTAGGTTATATGTCTTCAAAACCTCATCTTATACAACCTCCACTTTTCGCCTTCGCCAATTTGCTTGTACATAAAAAATGCTTCGCCTTTATAAACGATGATTTTCTGTATAAATAAAACTGGTAAAATGTATTCACTCACTAATTTACCTGTATTGACATCTATTTCGCAAAGCATCAGGCGCCCTTGCCGCTCGTAATCGGTATAAACTTTTCCTGTGTTTTCGTCGGAATACAGGTTCCAGCGCCATTTCCATTTGCTGCCTGAAAAGGCGCTGAATACGGTGGTAAGAGCATTTTCCTTTTCTGCATTGTGAAAGGTGAACTTTGACGATGATACTAATTTCAAATCTGAAGAATAAACATGCAGGGAATCATTGGTGAAATTAAAAATCGTAAACCGATCAGCTTCCGTTTTAACAATCTGTGCGTTAGATCGGGGCTTATAGAACAACTCGAAAGCACGCATATTGGCTTCCGCATTGAACATATCATCAGGCCGTTTGGGTTCGAGGAACGAATTCAGATCAGAATAATAATCCCTTGCAATCTTCCCGTTATCAGCCATCTGCAAATAGGTTTTACCACTTTCGTTATCATAATATCCTATCCTTGACGCGAATCCATCGGGCGCCTCTTCGAGAAAAAACAAACGGTCATTCATCCTGAAGCGTATGGTGGCAAAGGTTTTCAGAACGGTGTCAGCAGTATATTTATAAATAAACTGAATCTGTCGTAACGGTTCGTTATAATAACACTGGTATGCATTTCCATTTTTAGAGAAATAATGAACATAACCAAGCGGATCTTTATACAACTTTAAGGGCGGTAAATCGGGCAGAACTGAACGGGAAAGTGTGTCGCCCCATCGCGTAAGCAAAAGAAGTTCGCTTTTTTTTAACTGATACCGGAATATCAGCAGCACAATATTATCGCCCAAAAGTTCATAATCCAATACCGAATAGTTCCTATCCTCATATACGGGAATGGCTTTTTTATCGGTTATAACCACCCCTTCGAGATTTTGAATGGCTGGTTGTAGGCTTATTTCGACAGGCCTGGAAACAATTTTTGTTATTTCAATGCTTATCGGCTCGAAACCCAAACAGGAAACTTCGATATCAGCAGGTAACTCTTTGAATGTTAATTTAAATGTGCCATTTTCGTCTGTTGAAGTCCCCGAAGGCGAATTCCTGATTTTCAGGTTCACATTTTCAATAGGCTTCCCTGTTTTGCCATTCACCACAGTGCCTTGCAACTGATATTGCTGACCAAAACCAAGGAGAGGAATGATCAGGAAAAATGAAAAATATGCAAACAGCTGCTTCATGAGCTCAAACTTTTTTCATTACACAGATCCACAGATATGGAACATTATGGTTTTTTTCCAGAAACCCATTTTTTGACGTAAAGATAATCAATATAGTACAAAAACCGTATGGATAAGCCGTTGGTTTGAGGCGAACTGATCGTTTGGCTGAAATCGCGGAAATAGTTTTTTACCAATTCCTGGCCCTGGCTATAAATTGAGTTTTTCCACATCAGGCTAAGCTCGCTTCCGGGAGCAAAATACCAGCCGAAATTCAGATCGGCAGTCAGGGCATTGAAATTGATATCCGGGTTTTCTTCATATTGAGCCGGGATTAACGATCCATCATCCTGAAGGGTATAATAATCATAATAATCAGCTTTCGACCAGTAATGGCGGGCCCTGAGGGTGAGGGAGACTTTTGTATTGAAAATATAACGCACATTCAATATGTTGCTTACCGTGGTAACATCGCGCTTGCCAAACCAGGTGGTTATAATTCCTTCCTGATCGTATTCCGTTTCAACCCAGCCGTAATCGCTCATGTTTTTATCATAATGAATCGTGAATGATATCATAAACCTGTCAGTAAAACGCATGCGTGGTGTAGCTTCAATAAAATACATAAAATTGTTGTTTTCGGGCGAATTCATAAAGCCCATAGTATTCTGATAGCGGAATTTCTTCCGGCTGTCGCTCAAAATATTCCAGGTTACATCGTAATTTAAAGGTCGTTTATACACCAATCCCCAGGTACGGCTTTCATAATGATCGTCGGTACCCAGCGGATGTATTGCAAATTCCAGGTAATTGTTCCAGTAACTCTGAAAAGCTGTAAAGTTGCTGATATCAAACATCAGGTCAGTAAAACTGTTTGGCTTTACCAGGGTGGTGTATTGAGCAAAAAACTGTGTTTGCGTATTCCTGATTTTCCAGAAAGGATCAGAGATGGTATAGGTAAGCCGCAGCCTGTTAATAGCCTCATTGTTTTTAAGCAGGAAACCCATCTCGTTCGGATCGTAAGTTGCGCCTGTTTCCTGTCGTAAAAGCTGGTATTGAAATTTTCCGCTGGGTTTCGAAATCATAGCCAGATACTGATGCCCGAAATCCGATGAATCGCCGCTGAAATATTTTTGACTTACGTTGAATCGTCCCAGGAAACTGAAAGTGCTTTTCCTATTCTGAAGCTTCGATTCCACACCACTCACATTTGCAGCAAAGCGGGTTGATGGCTGCCAGTAATTGGTATTGATAATTGTGAAATATGAGTTGTTTTTCAGGTTTTTATCAATAACCGAAACATTATAATTGGTGAAAGGCTGAGTAAGAATTTCGCGTGTTGTGCCGTCTTCGGTATTCATAAGTTCGCCATACGTATTGGTTGTCATGGCATTAAAGAAACCAACACCCAGGCCTTTTGCATTACGGCCTGATATTTTAGTGGCATTTATGATCTTAGTCAGATCGGGATTGGAAATAATACTATCCAAAGCACTCGCGCTGTCGTAAACAGCAAAATAATTCTGAGGCATCCCTCCTACTCTTCTCGAGTAAAAAATCTCGCATTTCTCGAACAGTTCGGTGGCCTCGGTAAAGAACTGGCGTTTTTCGTTATACCTCACTTCGAAAGGTGTAAGGTTTAGGATAATATCATCAGACTGTACCTGCCCGAAATCAGGAATCAGCATCATATCAAGGGTGTAGGCTTCGTTAATTCCGTACCTGAGATCCATGCCCCCGCGAAGCGAATACTGCCAGTTTTTGCTATCAGGACTTTTTTCAGTGTATCCTGCAACATAAGGCGAAAATGAAAGCCTGCGCGGAGGATTCACATTTTCGATACCTGTGAGGGTGCCATAGTATTTAAAAATATCCTGTGTTTTATTATCCACATACGACCAGGTTGACCATTCCTGCGTGCGTTTCAGGTTACGCCACATATTTATTCCCCATACCTGTTTATCGATTTTCGGAAACCGCAAAGCCGAATAAGGTAATTTCATTTCAACCGTCCATCCATTGGCATTAATGGCCGCAGCACTTTCCCATACGGCATCCCATGTAATATCCTGTCCAACAGCGCTATATTT